>JAGUXD010000207.1 GCA_020062035.1 Candidatus Brocadiia bacterium
ATCCACATAGATTTCTGCATTAGAGGCACCGCTTCTTGTCCATTTTGAGATATCATCCTGAAGCGGCTGCCAATCCTTTTTACGTCGTTCTTCTTCTAACCGGTCTTTCTCGTTTTCCATCGCCTGCTTTTTAATCCGTTCTACTTCTTCCTGGAATTGTAGATGTCCGGGTTTAGATAAAAAATCATCACAGGCCTTTATGATATCATTATATGCTTTTCTAACTTTAAGACTATCCACTTTTGCCTTAAAATCATCAAATGCCTTTTTGAGTTCCGTTTGTCTTTTCTCTTCCTGTTGCTTCTGGTCTGCGATTAGTTTATCTCTGGCAGTTGTTAATACTTTTATTAAGTTTTTAACCTTATCAGAAAGTTTTTTATACTTTTCACACCGTGTTTTCAGGTTATTATAGCCCTGAATTCTTTTGTCATATTCTTCTGCTGTACCCGGCGCAGGACTTTCTAACTCTTTTACTTTTCCAATAAGTTCCAGATGTTCTCTGGCTGATGCTTCAATATCCTCAACCTTTTTTTCATATAATGTACCCCGTAATGCTGGTAATTTTCCCCTGACCGCATCAAGAATTTTCTGGGGGTCGTCGGCAAAATCTGTTGCTGCCTCATCAACTAACTGATATATTTTCTTGATTCTTGCCTCTTCCTCCTCTTCTCTTTGTTTTTTTGCTTTGGCAGATAATTGCAATACTACCACAACAACGATTATTATAACAGCAACAGCAGCGCCTGCGATAATATAAGCCCTTTTCATTCCGCCGCCTTTAGGTTTGACCTGTCCAAAACGGCGCAAAGATGGTTGGTCTTCTTCTATTAGTTCCTCTTTAGATACTTTTTGAGATATGCGTGTTGTAGAACCTAACCCTCCACGAGTTATCCGAGATGGCGGAGATAACATTGGTTTCTTCAGAGCAGGGCTCGTGGAAGTTCTTTGCTGTGGAGACGTCATTCTGGAAGTAGTAGTTTTCCCTACTGCTTGAGTAGGTGAAATAACGGTCTTTTGTTGTTGGGTGAGCATTGTTTGTCTCGTAGGGGGCGAAGGTGGTTTGGGAGTTACTTGAGTGGGCGCCTGTCTTGGTCCAGACGAGGGAGTTGTTTGAGCAGTAGGTCCCGGTATTGCCTGAGTTGGAGTAATTTGTTGTCTTATCTGGCTGCCAGCAGGAGGTTGTTTCGTTGTAGCAATACCTGATTTGGTGATAGGTCTATTTACGCCAGGAGGCGGTTGCGGTTTTACTACCGATCTTTTCTGACCACTGGAACATTTAAGGCAATAATAAATATTATTTATTTTAGAGACCTTACCTTGAGAAATATCACCGGCTGATATAAAAGTGCTACATCCACCACAAAAGATAATATTTTCCATATAAACATTTTCTTAATTAGTGAAGATTACTCGTCCTCGTCTTTTTCGGGCACTTGAGGTTTTTGGCCCTTTTTTAAGGCAGTATCCATATCCACTAATTTTACAGTTGCGGTTTCCTCTTTTTCTTTTCTGATATATTTTAACTTTACCTCCTGGTCCGGTTTAAGTTTTTCCATAGCGGCTCTTAAGTCCTTTATTGCCCCTATCTTTTTCCCATCAAATTCAATAAGGACATCACCTTCTAAAAATCCGACTGATTCAGCAGGTGAGTCCTCAGCCGCCCCCTGGATAAAAATACCCTTTGGTTCCTTTAGGCCAAGTTGTTTAACAAGTTCTTCTATTGTTGTACTGTAAGTATAAGCAAGGAAGTCATCAAAATCACTGCCATTAAGTCCCAGGTAAGCCCTGATGACCTTGCCGTCTTTCATAATTTTATCCTTAATCTCTATAACCGCATTGATTGGGATGCTAAATCCATATCCCATACCACCGGCAGTATTAATACCAATTACTTCACCATTAAGATTGAACAAAGGTCCGCCACTATTGCCGGGGTTAATTAAAGCATCTATTTGCATATAGGTTTCCAAGTATTCAATAGTTTGCCTTTCTTTTCCACCGATTTTTATTTCTCTTCCCAAAGCACTTATGATACCGGCAGTAACAGTATACTCCATTCCTCTTGGTTGTCCCATTGCAATTACCCATTCTCCGACATTTACCTTGGCAGAATTACCTAATGTAAGCTGTTTTAGGTCCGTAGGTGGTTTCTCTATTTCTAATACAGCGATATCATAAATCGGGTCAGTTCCAATGATTTTTGCCTTGAAACTGCGTTTATCATTTAGAGTAATTACAATTAGTTTTGCTCCTCTTACGATATGATTGTTAGTAAGGACAATACCCTTTTTGGCATCAATAATAAAACCACTTCCTAGCCCGCGTTTTCTCAAGGTTCCAAAAGCACCCATCTCCACCAGGTTAAATACATTTACTACTCCCGAAGTAACTTTTTGAGCGATACTTATGAAACTTCCTCTGGTAAGTGGTGAGGTATCAACAGGTGCAGGAGACGGTGCGGAAGGTTTAGGTGGTGAGGAAGGTTTAGGAGGCGAAGGACTTGGCTTGGGCGCTTGGGCATAAATATCGCTAATTACTAATAGTCCTGCTAACACCAAAATTATTATCACTACTCTTTTCATAAAAATCTCCTTTTATAGACTGTTATGACGCCAACCACGCCAGTTACAATCTGTTATATCTCGCATCTATCCCGATAAATCAGGATTTTGTTTAATCAACATATATCTTATATAATTAAATAATCCTGTCAAGCATTTTTGCCAAAAATTCTTGACAAATTCTTATATATAAATTCTAGTAAAATGTAATGATTAACTTATATTATTCACAGACGCATGAGTGGGTAAGGGTTGAAGGTGATATCGCAACAATGGGTATAACAGATTTTGCGGCACAGCAATTAAGCGACCTTATTTTTGTAAATCTGCCCAAAGTAGGTTCAGTAGTAAAGCAGAACGAACCAATGGGTGAGATAGAATCGGTGAAGACAGTAGTTGATATAAATAGCCCAGTTTCAGGGACAATCATAGAGGTAAATGAGCCGATTTTATCTAATCTTAATCTGGTTTCAACTGACCCATTTGGGAATGGCTGGATGACCAAGATAAAATGCTCTGATAAATCTGAATTGCAGAATCTGTTGACCAATGAAGCGTATCAAAAACTCTGCGACAAGACCGGCTCAGAAACTCACTAAAACCTGCTTCTCCGTTTCTGGTGGGATATTCTAACTACTATGCCATATATTCCCCATACTAACGCCGATATCCAGGAGATGCTTAAAGTTATCGGCGTTAATAATATTGATGAACTGTTTGGCAGTATCCCCAAGGAACTACAACTTTCTGAACCTCTCACCCTACCTCTGCCATTAAACGAGATAGAAATAACCAAACTCCTTTCTGAATTAGCCAGACAGAATATTAATTGCAATGAGACAACTTCTTTTTTGGGAGGAGGATGTTATAATCATTTTATCCCGGCAGTTGTTGACCATTTAGCCAACCGCAGTGAGTTTTATACTTGCTATACTCCATATCAGCCAGAGACCAGTCAGGGCGTTTTGACCGTCTTTTTTGAGTATCAGACAATGCTCTGCGAGTTAACA
>JAGUXD010000039.1 GCA_020062035.1 Candidatus Brocadiia bacterium
CTTAACATTATCCGCTAATCTCTTAAGATTAATTTCTGCCCATGTGCGGTATTTTTTCATATCGTCCCCCAATTCTTTGGTTCTTCTGTTTTTCCGCCTCTGTAGGTCTCAGATAAAAAGGGAGTATTTTTAGCGGGTTATCTAATTTACCTTCTTTTGATGTCCTGTATCCTGATAAGGCAACATTTGTTGCTCGCGGATACCATATTGACTCCTGCCCAAATACTACCTTGTCTTGCAACTGACTAAGTAATCCCTTATACGGCTTAAGACCATCACCAAAGACCAGGATTTTATCCGGCGATTTTATCCTCTTTAATAACTTTATCAAATCAGACGGGGTAATAGCAAGATAATCCGTAATAAGTTCATAACTCTTATCATTATCCCTATCTGGCTCGGGCGGGTTTTTTCTTTTATACACCGCTGTATATACCTGATTCCATTTGGCATCTATAAGCGGGCAAATATATGAAAATTCGCGATTCTGCGAAACATTATCCAACAAAACATCAAGCGAGGGAACGCCGACTATTTGGGATTTCAGGACATAAGAAATTGTCTTGGCAATCGCCAATCCGACCCTTAAACCCGTATAAGAACCCGGACCTATATCAATGCTTACTAAATTAATACTTTCTTTACGCCAACCCACTTTCTTCAATAACCTATCTAAAGCAGGGATTAACAACTTACCGTGGATTAGTCCACATTTCAGTTGAAGTTTCTTTAGTAGAAGAATAGAATCGTCCGCTGCGACCTCAAGAACAGCCACTCCACCCTGGATTGACGATGTCTCTATACCAACTATTTTCATTCAGCAACAACCAGAACCATTGCCGCAACGGCTTTTTTATGCCCAATCGGTCCTAAATGCTCCATTGTCTTTGCCTTGACATTGATTCTATCCGTAGGTATCTTCAAAAGCCGTGCGATATTATTTGCGATAGTTATTTTCTTCTTACCCAACTTCGGCTCTTCTAAAAACACAATGCTATCTACTTCACCCACCTTAAATCTTTTCTTGTGCTGACTGATAAAGTCCAGAGTCCTTTTGAGTAATATTGAACTGGAGATGTTTCTGTAAGATGGGTCGGTCCCGGGGAATAAATCACCAATATCGCCCAATTTAGCGGCTCCTAAAAGTGCATCTATCAAACTGTGCAGTAACACATCCGCGTCAGAATGACCTTCAAGCCCATACAGATAATCAATCTTTATCCCGCCCAGAATAAATTCTCTGCCTTTTACCAAACGATGAATATCAAACCCGATTCCTATCACAAGAAAACTCCGTAACCACGCCGAATGTTTTTCCCGATGGGCTACCCGGAGAAGTTGCCGTCGGAAAGCCGAAAGTATCCCACAGTGGTAAACCCATCGGCTCGGGGGCTTGCTTTTCTTATACTTTCTCATTACCTCAAGCAAGTTCTCATTATGAATTCTCTGATACTTAATAAAGATGTAGTATATCTCTGACAGGGTAAGTGGTCAATATTTATATTTTCTGAAATTTAATAGGTTTTCAAAGAGCAAAATAATTATTGTGTGGCCATACTGACACTAACGATGATGATATGACCGGCTTTCATTATCCCATTCTCTGGAGGTAAATGTGTAGTGATTAGGGGTATTTCCCGATTGAGAAACACAATGTTTTAAGTAATAATAAAATGCCGTTTTCAGGCAGGGTTTGTTCCGTTGTCGTCATACTTGTACCCTTACTTATATCCAATCTCTCGGTTATCATTGTAATAATATTATAACTTCTTAATTGACTTGTCAAGTAAAATTCAGCCAGAACCTACGGCCCCCCGTAAGGAACAGGTCCCACAGAGGACCGTAGAGCGTAGAGCATCCCGATGTTACATCGGGATACTTTCCTATACTATTAAAAATATTCCTTGACTGTATCCGGAGATTATGTTTACTATGGTCTACCCACCTGTCCAGTAGGCTGTATAGGAAACAGTGTAGGATACTGTGTAGGATACAGTATGGGATACAGTATAGGAGACTGTGTAGGATACAGTATAGGATACAGTGTAGGATACAGTGTGGGATACAGTATCCACCACAATACCCCCCCCCTCCATGAGAATATTGACATAATATATTGTGAATAAAGGAGTTATATCAAAAAACGCCCTATTTTAAAGAGGAACTGCCAGTTCCTCTTTTTGGAGGTGAAAATATGTGCTTAAAAGCCCTATGAACGAAGTTTTTTTATAACTGCTTTGATGAGTGCATCCGGGGTTGAGGTGCCTGTGGTAATACCGATAGATTGATATTTTCTCAGCGCCTGTAATGGTAATTCTTCAGGATTTGCTACCTGGAAGGCGGGTATTTTCAGGGAGCGTGCAAGTTCGGTCAGGTTGGTAGTATTAGCGCTTTTATGGTCGCCGATTACCACAATCGCCTCTACTGTTTGGGCTAATTCTTTGACTTGTTTTTGCCGACGGGCAGGCGAATGACAGATAGTATTCAGAATAACCAATTCATTTTTAGACGATAGTCTTGCCTTTAAGGTCTCAACGATTTCCTGATATAGTTGCGGTTGAAAGGTGCTCTGGGCTAATATACAGAGTTTGCCGGTCCCGCCAAGACAGGACGGGATTTTCTTCCTGTTTATGATGGTCGGGATTTCGGCAGGTGTATCTATGACTATTACCGATAGTGGTTTTTTGATACAGCGTGCATATCCAACTAAACTTACTACCTCAGCGTGTTTCTTATCACCGACAATAATTATTTGATAGCCATTGTGGGCATAATCCTGAGCCATCTTTTGTGATTTTCTGACATGTGGGCAGGTTGCGTCAACAATTTGATAGCCGTTTTTAGTAAGTTTTTCTTTTATCCCTGGCGCAACACCATGGGCACGAATTACCATAAGGGCATTTGGTGCGGGTTTTATTTTATCTGGTTCAAATGGCTCTATCCTTTTTTCTTTAAGCATCTGCACGACATCTTCGTTGTGTATCAAAGGGCCATAGGTGTATATCTTTTTTGAGGAAGAGGAATTCTGAAGTGCTAAATCTAAAGCCCGTTTAACACCCCAGCAAAAACCGATGTCTCTGGTCAGTGTTATTTTCATTACGCTCTATGCTTTATCTTACTTAAATATATCTAATATCGGCAGGGGTTTTATCTCTGCCTTCGGGTCAGTAAATGGACCTTTTATTTCTATGGTATAGATACCCTTGGTGATGAGGTCTTTTATTTCTTTTACGATTGGAATATTGGGGATAATGGATTTGGTAAATTGAGCGTCAACGCGGAGATTCACATTGCCGTCTTTAAGATTTACCTCTCCTTTGCCTTTCAGAATTACATCTTTACTGTTGAAGATGAGTCGTTTGATATTCATCTTGTTTTGAGTGACTGTGAACTTCATTTCGCCATCATGGAAAGGAGAGCGCTCTCTGAGAGTGAATAAGTTGTAGATACTTAAAAATACTGGCACTTCCCATAACTGTGCATTATTTATAAAAAGTCTGCCGGAGCCGTTGAGGGATTCTAAAGAAGCACCTATACCTGTAAATTCTAATTCGGTTGAGAGCCGGCCGATGAGTTCTTTGGTGCTTAAAAAGGTATCTCTACCGAATTCTTTAAGGTCAATTCCAGACAAGGCGACTTTACCCTGGTAGTGATATGCTTCAGAAGAATCGCTTGAAGTAAGAGGTGATGAAGCCACCAAATAGCCCGAGACAGCGCCGTTATAAGAATTGCCTTTGATATCATAAAAACTGATGCGGTCTTTTTCCTGTAAAAACCGCAGTGATAAATTGTTGATGACTTTGTTCTCCACTTTTAACTGTGAGAATTTAGCAGAGCCGGATAAATAGTTTCCAGATTGCGCTAATGCGCCTTTGATAATAATATTGCCAATAATATTATTAAAATTGACGACATTCACAAATGAACCATCAAGTAAATTAAACTCAGCAGTATATCTTAAATCATCACTACCGGGAATAGTGGTAACCTTTAAGAAGATATCAGATTTAGCGTCAAAATTTATTCCATCAAGTAGTCTTCTCAAAGATGTTGGAAATAACCTTTTTAATTCGTTATCAGCGAACGATAAATTGGATGCCTTGATATCTAA
>JAGUXD010000124.1 GCA_020062035.1 Candidatus Brocadiia bacterium
CAGAAATAAAGAAAAGGAAATTATTCGTGAGATAATGAAACAGAGCATTAAAAGGCAGCACTTCTGGCCCGGCACTCCATACAAAAAATAGCCACAGATTTCACCCACTGAGTGAAATCTGTGGTTTTCCTATCCTTGACCGTGCTAATTTTAACAGGTTTCTTGTCGGTTCTGGAATAGGTTTACCAAAGCAGTCCTGAAGTTCATACTCAAAGGTATCTATCTGTCGCACTTCTTGAAGTAGTGAAAGCCGGCGATATACGAGAAGACGCTCTTTTTCCGAAGGAATATATTTTTCCGGAATAAAGGCATCAATTGTGTCTTGCATCATGGGTCTTGCGTCTTGTGTCTTGGGTCTTGACGCAGGACGTCCCGCTTTAGCGGGATCTGACGGATGAATATTACCTATTTTAATCTGCCGAACCGCTTTTTCTAATAGTTTGCAATAGAGTTCATAGCCGACAGCCGTGATATGTCCGTGTTGCTCTCTGCCGAGGATATTACCGACGCCTCTAATTTCCATATCGCGCATTGCTATCTTAAAGCCCGCACCGAGTTCATTGAATTCTTCTATGGCCTTGAGCCGTTTCAAACCGTCAGTACTTATTCGTTCATTAGGCGGAATCAGAAAATAGGCATATGCCTGGCGTGTATATCTACCAACCCTGCCTCTTAATTGATGAAGGTCGCTTAAACCGAAATCATCAACGTTGTTGATGAATATGGTATTGACACGTGGGATATCAAGTCCTGACTCAATGATATTAGTGGACACAAGTATATCATATTTGCCGTCAATAAAATCCCGCATTTTTTGCTCCAATTCGTAGCCGGGCATCTGTCCGTGTGCGATGACAATACGATTGCTTAATAGAGGCAGAATGGCTCTAATTTTGTCAGCGACCTGGTCAATATCAAAAACGCGGTTATGGACAAAGTAGACCTGGCCTTTGCGTTCTATTTCTCTTAAAATACCTTCCTTAATAATATTGCTGTCAAATCGCGAGACAACAGTTTTTATAGCCCGCCTGCCCTGCGGAGGAATCGTCATCGTGGCTATATCCCTTAAGCCAGAAAGTGCCAAATGAAGGGTTCTGGGAATCGGTGTTGCTGAAAGCGTCAGAACATCCACACTTGTCTTCATTCTTTTAAGGTATTCTTTATGTTCCACACCGAATCTTTGTTCTTCGTCTATAATAACTAATCCTAAATTCTTGAACCTTACATCATTCTGGAGTAAGCGATGAGTGCCGATGATAATATCTATTTTGCCCTGCGAGAGCCGTTTCAAGATATCCTGTTGTTCTCGTTTGCTTTTGAATCTGCTGATTACTTCTATGATAACTGGGTAGTCAGCCATTCGTTCTGAGAATGTCCGATAGTGCTGTTCTGCCAGAATTGTAGTAGGTGCGATAAGAGCGGTTTGTTTTTCCGATAGTGTCGCGCGAAACGCGCCGCGCATTGCTAACTCTGTTTTACCATAGCCCACATCACCGCAGATAAGATAATCCATCGGCACAGAATAAAGCATCTTCTCTTTTATAAGAACGCTGATAGAGGTTTGGTCAGGTGTTTCCTCATAAGGAAAGGCGTTCTGGAAGTCATTCTGCCAGTCGCTATCAGGGGAATATCTTGCTGAGGCGGGTTTGCTTTTAAACCTGAGCGCCTGGATATGAAGTAAGTCCCGGGCTAATTTGCTTACTGCATTTTGCACCCGTGCTTTACGATTTGCCCAGGCAGTTGAGCCGATTTTATCAAGACAAATCCCCCCTCGGCCAGCCCCCCAGTATTTACTTACCTCGTACATTTGTAAGATAGGCACATAAATAAATGATTTATCCTGATACTCCAGAGTGAGAAATTCAGAATGATAGAGCCGTTTCAGTCCGAGGTATCTGCCGATGCCGTAAGAAGTATGGACTGCAAAATCGCCTCTCTCTAAACCGATAAACTGCTCTATTACTTCTCCCCGATAGGAGGTTGAGAAAGGTTTGGGTCTCCTCAATAACCGGTAGCGATTGAATAATTCATTATGACTGATAAAACCAGTTTTTATATTGTTATACAGAAAGCCCTCTTGCAATTTCCCCTGATAAAATTTAAGACCGCTGGGATACTCAAAATTGTTAGATGCCAATAATTCTTTAAGATGTGTCTCTTCTGATTTATTCTGAGAGAAAATATAAACCTGTTTGGTTCTGGATAAGAGTTCTTGTAATTCCTTAAGGATATTCGTAAAACCACCACCGAATCTCTGGAGTGACTGGATGTTCAAATTAAAACCATCATCCTCTGGAATAGGGAATTGATATAAATATAGACATTTGTAATCGGTAAAACTGTCTCTGATGTTTCCTGAATTAATTTGTTGTTCTATAAAGGCAATTATCGTGTTATCTGGTAAATAGTCCAGCAACCCTTTCCCTGTCCGCAGACTCACCGAGCCCGGAGGGGACGAAGTGAAATGGGTTGTGTTAATCAGATGAATACAGATATTCTCTATTCCCAGTGGGATGGATAGTTGAGAATCAGGATAAAAATATCTTATTGATTCTATGGTATTACCGTTCCATTCTATTCGAATAGGATTTTCCTCGCCGTAAGGAAAAACATCCAGAATTCCACCCCGAACCGCAATCTCGCTATATTCCCTGACTAAATCTTTGGTAAGTGTATAACTGCAGGCGAGAAGTTTATTTACTAATTCGTCTCTCTTTATGCTCTGATGTTTCCGCAGTTCTACAATGGATTTGTTAAAGTCATAAGGTAACGGGACCTGAGATGATAGTGATTCTTTGTCAGAGATGACTATTTTGTGTCTGTTCCCGAGCATGTTCTTGAGGAATAAGACCTTTTTATGGATGTTCTCACTTGTAACTTCAGAGACATCTTCAGTGTTAATCAAAATATCATAATTCCGTTCACCCGTGAGAATCGACAGAAAGGCGGAAATATCGTCAGAAGCAGGTTCAACACTATCGCTATCAGGCACAACGATAACAAAAGAATTATTTTTAAGCCACAAATATAATTGAGCAATAATAAAGAATGCCGAACTCCCCCATAATCCGCCGATATTTACCTTGCGAGCAACATCTAATTTAGAGATAATTGATTGATAAACAAGATTGGTAAGCATTTTGGTTTTCCCGATGTCCGATGGACTCCGAAGAGTCATACGGACTCCTTCGGAGGACATCGGGGTTGCTGCCCCCTCTGGAAAGCCCATCGGCTTACACCAGAAGCCCGAGTTTTTCCAGAGCGATTCTAGCCGCACTTTGTTCTGCTGATTTCTTATCATTCCCAATGCCAGGACCATAAGGTGTCCTTCCCTCATGTGAATTAGCAGGGAGATATACCATTACCTCAAAGAGCGGTTTGTGTTTTGGTCCGGATTGTTTTACTACTTTGTACACAGGCACTCTTGTGAAGTGCTGTTGGGAGTAATCCTGCAAGAGTGCCTTATAGTTGGAATATCTTGCCTTATCTTCACTGAGCGGAATATCTTCGGCAAATATTTTAGTAATGACCTTATTTATCTCTTTGTAACCGGCTTCAAGAAAAATAGCACCGAATAACGACTCCATTGCGTTGGCTAACACTGAGACAGGAAGGACTCCTTCTTTTATACCTTTACCTGCGATAATTAATTTATCCAAGCCAATTGACCTGCACTTTTTAGCCAGAACCTCCCGGCTGACCAGATGTGATTTAATTATACTCATCCTGCCTTCTGTCATCTGGGTGAATTTGGCGTAAAGCACTTCTGAAATAACCAGCCCTAAAACTGCATCACCTAAAAATTCTAATCGCTCATTGAGATGAGGTAATTGAAGTGCTGTATTATTTCCGTCGGTTTCTTTCCGGGCGGATGAATGTGTTAGCGACCTTAGTAATAAGTCCTTCTTCCTGAAGGAATAACCGATGCATTTCTTTACGGATTGAAATAATTCGTTCTTGAGGTCTTTCTCTTTCTTCCAGAATAGCATATAGTTTCCAATAAGGGTCTTCCGGTATTTTGTGTCTGTCCCAGTAGAATTTCCTGGAAGAACCATGAGCATATAATAACAAATGCTCTTAAAATGCAAATAAAATGAACCTTATTATAATTCGTTTGATATAATAGAAAAAGCATACAGAGTCGGAACCCTTTCGTTAGGAGGAAATTATGTCCAAGCGCAATCCCGCAAAGCTGGACAGAGCAGAAGATGTCTCTTAGGGTTTAATTTCCCGCCATACGGCAGTATTTCCTTAAATAGATTTCCGGTTAGATGGTCTTTGTTTTTGTATGACATAATTCCTCCAATGTTATTTGTATAA
>JAGUXD010000093.1 GCA_020062035.1 Candidatus Brocadiia bacterium
CTTCTTATAATCTACTTTACCTCTCTTAAAAGGGGTAATTAGAGCAGTAATACAGCCATTGAACATAGTATTATTCCTATTAATATTAGCAATCCATATAATAACCTTGGCATACTAACCTCATCAATATAATCCCTTGCTCCGCCAAGGCGGGACTGTGGTTACCTTTGATAGTTTTCTGTTTATCTTCTTGAGATAATCTCTTTCATTTCACTGACCGCGTCTTCTATGCCAACAAAGACCGCTCTGGCTATAATACTATGTCCGATATTGAGTTCCTCTATCTCTATAATCTTAGTAATGGGCTGGACATTGAGGTAAGTAAGCCCGTGTCCTGCGGCAACAGATAGTCGTGTGTTCCGGGCAGTTACCGCTGATTCAGCAAGTTTATGAAGTGCAATCCTTTGTATCTCAGGGTCTTTAGCATTGGCATAAATACCCGTATGCAATTCAACCATCTGGGCACCGATTATTTTGGCAATCTGCAATTGCTCACGGTCAGGGTCTATGAATAGCGAGACCATAATATTATTCTTCTTGAATAATTTGATGGCTTCTTCAATCCTTTTACGTTCTTTAATAAGGTTTAACCCGCCTTCTGTGGTAAGTTCTTCTCTTCTTTCCGGCACCAAGGTTACCTGATATGGTTTTACCTGCAGGGCAATCTGGATAATTTCATCAGAAAGCCCCATTTCTAAATTAAGTTTAGTGCTGACTATTTCTTTAAGAAGCCGTAGGTCTCGGTCCTGGATATGCCGACGGTCTTCGCGAAGATGAATAACGATACTATCCGCACCGCCTAATTCTGCTAAGACCGCGACTCTTACAGGGTCAGGCTCAAATGTCCGTCTTGCCTGCCGAACCGTCGCAATATGGTCAATATTTACACCTAATTTCATATTTGTATCTATTTAACAAAACCCGGTTTATAGTCAAGGAAATTGTAATATTTCTCACCGTAGAGAAACGGAGACGTCCTTTACTCCTCTGCGGTTAAAATCAGTTAATATTCTTTGTGTTCTTTGTGCCTTTGTGGTAAAATTGACATCTTATGAGTAACAAAAAACTATTCCTGATAGATGGTTCTTCTTATATATATCGTTCTTTTCATGCGATACGCAATCTCACTACCTCTAAAGGACTGCCTACCAATGCGATATATGGTTTTATCTCTATGTTACTCAAGGTCATCAGTGAGGCAAAACCAGAATATCTGGTGATTGTGTTTGATATGCCCGGTCCGACTTTCCGCAATAAACTCTTTGAGGAATATAAAGCGAATCGGCCAGAGATGGCTGATGAACTAAAACCTCAGATACCGTATATCAAAGAAGTTGTCAAGGCGTTTAATATCGCATTAGAGGAAAAAGCCGGTTACGAGGCAGATGACATCATCGGCACTATCGCCAGAAAAGCCGAACAAGAAGGGTTCTCTGTGGTGGTCATTACAGGTGATAAAGACCTGACACAGATTGTCTCTGACAAAATTACACTCTGGGACACACTGAAAGACAAACGAACTACTTTAGCAGAGGTTGAGGAACGATTTGGCGTAACCGGAGAACGTGTTACTGATATCTTTGCCCTGATGGGTGATTCTTCTGATAATATTCCCGGTGTAAAGGGTATCGGTGAAAAGACCGCAGTAGAACTAATTAAGGACTTCGGGTCATTAGAGAATCTTATTAAAAATGCCGGAAAGGTCAAGAGAGAGAAGTTAAAAGAGTTGCTTTTAGATAGAACTAATATTGAGAAAGCCCGATTAAGCAAACTCTTAAGCACCATCAAGATTGACTTTTTCTGTGTTAGAGACATTGCGAATTATCGGCTCGGACAACCTGATATAGAAAAACTGCACAACATCTTTAAGGAATTAGAGTTCAGCAAATTCCTGAAAGAACTCACGCCTGTTAAGAAAATCTCTTCTGAAAACTATCACCTTATTACAGGTGAAAAGGAGTTTTCTCAACTGATAGATGGTCTGAAAAAGTCAAAGGAGTTTGCGCTTGATGTAGAAACAACCTCATTAGAACCGACCCTGGCGAAGATTGTCGGGATTTCTATCTCGTTTGCCCAGCACCAGTCGTTTTATATTCCGCTGGGGCACAGTTATGAAGGTGTGCCTGAGCAATTGCCTCTTAAGAAGGTTCTGGCGGACCTAAAACCAATCTTTGAGGATAGGCGGAAACGCAAAATCGCTCAAAATATGAAGTTTGATATGCAGGTCTTGAATCGTTATGGCATAAAAATCAGCAAGCCCTTTGATGATATTATGATTGCTTCTTATCTCTTGAATCCGGCGAGAAAAGGACACGGTTTAGAAGAAATCGCACAGGAGTATTTAGGACATCAGATAATTACTTATAAAGAGGTTGTTGGCACTGGTAAAAAAGAGATTACATTTGATAAAGTAGATATCAATCGGGCTAAGGAATACTCGGCAGAAGATGCGGATGTTACTTTTCTGGTAAGTAAAATAATCCTGCCTCGTTTAGACGAAGAAGGTCTCAGAGAAGTTTATGATAAGATAGAAATTCCTCTGGTAGAGGTGCTTGCCTGGATGGAAACCAATGGTGTGAATATAGATACCGAGGTTCTTAAAGAGTTATCCGGTGAATTTGAGGGACGAATTGACCGTATCAAGCGAAGTATTTATAAACTAACCGGTGAGGAATTTAATATTGACTCGCCCAAACAACTTCAGAAGGTTTTATACGAGAAACTTCAACTGAAGCCAGAGCGTAGAACCAAGACCGGCTTTTCTACTGATAACGAGGTGCTTTCCAAACTCGCCTATCAGAATGAAGTTCCGGCAAAGGTCCTGGAATATCGGACACTCTCTAAATTAAAAAGCACTTATATAGATGCCCTGCCTTTATTGGTCAATCCTGAAACAGGCAGGGTTCATACTTCATACAACCAGACAATTACTGCAACAGGTAGATTAAGCAGTAGCGAGCCGAATTTACAGAATATCCCGATAAGAACAGAGGACGGACGCAGGATTCGTCAGGCATTTATTCCGCAAAAGGGCTGTGTTTTTATCAGTGCGGATTATTCACAGATTGAA
>JAGUXD010000171.1 GCA_020062035.1 Candidatus Brocadiia bacterium
GGGTCGCAGACCGTAATATGAAGGTCTGGCTTGAAAAAGGACGTATCATTATTGCCACCGTCCCAGATAATCACATCAGATTCTTTTTCTACTTGTTGCAGAACCTTCTCATAATCCACGCCGGCAAATACCAGAACCCCCTTTTGTAGATGTGGTTCATATTCTTCTCTTTCCTCTATGGTGTGTTCAGAGAGGTCATCTAATGACTCAAATCGCTCAACAACACTCTTAAGCAAATCACCATAAGGCATTGGATGGCGAACTACGGCAGGTTTTTTACCCAATCGTTTAAGGATATCCACAACCTTACGGCTGGCTGGACTCTTACCAGAACCGGTTCTGACCGCACAGATTGCGATAACCGGCTTATTTGATTTAAGCATTAGTTTAGATGGTTCTAACAAGACCAGTTTAGCGCCGGCTTCTTCTACCTTCTTACGTTTCGTTTCAATATAATCATATGAAACATCGCTATAGGCAAAGACCACAATCTTTATCTGGTTTTCCCTGATAAGGGCGCTAAGAAATCGTTCTGATTTGATAGGAATACCTTTGGGATATAAAGAACCGGCTAATTGAGGGGGATAAAACCGATTATCTATGTTGGGTATTTGTGTTGCAGTAAAACAAAAGACCTCATAATCTGAATTATTTCTATATATGGTATTAAAGACATGAAAATCCTTACCAGCCGCACCCATTATTAAAACTCTTTGCACAGATGCCATCCTTTCATTCTAATGCCTCACCTAAAAATAAAGGTCTCGCTTGCCTTGTTTGACTTCCTGTAGTAGTCTCATCGTCTCTGAACGAAGTGGTTCTTCTACCACTTTAAGATATTCCTCTATCAACAATAAACCTTGTTCTGTAATCCCGTTCCCAGAGGGTAAGTCGTAGAGATACTCGGCAAAGGTTAAAAGGGCATTAGGACGACAGAGTTTCTTTATTTCTCCGGGTTTAGAAAGGTTCATAAATCTCTCGCCTGTCCTTCCGAGACGATAACAGGCCGTACAGAAACTGGGTATCAGTTTCTCTTTAATCACATCTTTAATCACTTCTTCCAGAGAACGTTCATCGTGAATATTGAATTGTGGCTGGGAATCTTTTTTACCATAGCCACCGGTTATGGTAACCGAGCCAGCGCTTGCCTGAGAAATCCCTATCTGAAATGCCTTTTGACGTATCTGGGGTCTTTCTCGCGTAGAAATAATAATTCCTGTATAAGGCACAGCACATCTTAAAATAGCTACCAGTTTGAGAAAGTCTTCATCAGGGACCGGATATTCTGGAGTATATGTTACACTTGGCGCAGGGCAGAATCTCGGTACCGAAATTGTATGAGGTCCGATATGATATTCTTTTTCAAGATATTGACTATGCGCTACTAAGGACAATACCTCAAATCGCCAGTCATAAAGCCCGAAAAGAACACCCAGTCCCAAGTCATCAAGCCCGGATTCAAATGCCCGATTATGTGCGCTAATCTGACGCCCATAATCCGACTTGGGCCCTTTATGCAACCTTTCATATGTCGTACGATGATAGGTCTCCTGAAAAAGTTGATATGTTCCAATATGGGCAGATTTTAACTTGCGGTAGTTCTCCACACTTGTTGAGGCAATATTTACATTTACCCGCCGAATATTCCCTTTGGGGGTCTTTACTGAATATATCCTGTTTATTATATCAACTACATAATTAATCTTGTTATGAACCTCATCTTCTCCACATTCCACAAGCACCCGTTTATGTCCCTCTTCTATCAGGAATCTGGTTTGCTCCTCTACCTCAGGCAAGGTCAATTGCCTGCGATTAAGTTCTCTGTTTCTGGAATGGAAGTTACAGTATTCGCAATCATTGATGCAAAAATCAGAGACATATAAAGGCGCGAAAAGGACTAATCTCTCGCCATAAATTCCCTGTTTTATCCGAGCGGCAACTTCAAAGAGTGAAGACACAAAAGACGGCTCTTTAATATTTACCAAAACTGCAACATCTTCTATAGTCAAACCCTGCATCCTTAATGCCTTTTCAAGAATAGTTCCCAACCGAGTGAGCGGATGGGTGCGGGATAACAACTCCTGAAAATATGGCTCATCAATAACGGCTCCGATGTCTTTCATAAACAATTTATTATAATCAAAGTATCTTGATAGTCAATGATAATATTACTAAAATACTAAGATAAACAAGAATACAGAATATAGCCCCGATGTCCATCGGGGTATTCTTCCCACTGGGACTGTATTCTGTGTTCTTAATTATGGATTATTTTCGTTATCGTAATAAGGAGTTATATTGCGAACAGATACAGGTTAAAACCCTGGCTAAGTTATACCAAACGCCGTTATACATCTATAGTGCCAGAAGTATCAGGGAACATTATCATCGTCTGAAAAACGCCTTTCCCCAAACCCTTATCTGTTATTCAGTAAAAGCAAACTCTAACCTTTCTATCTGTCGTCTGCTCTCTGATTTGAAATGCGGGTTTGATGTGGTATCAGCCGGAGAACTTTATCGCGTCCTAAAAATAGGGGCTGATACGAGTAAGACCGTCTTTGCCGGGGTCGGCAAGACCAGAGAAGAAATTGTCTATGCCCTCAAAAACGAGATTTTACTTTTCAATACCGAATCTATAGACGAGATTGAAACCATAAACCAGTGTGCGAAAGCATTAAAAAAGATTGCCTGTATCGGATTACGAATCAATCCTGATGTCTCGGCGCATACTCATCGTTATATTACAACTGCTACAGATGAGACCAAGTTTGGCGTTTCTATTAATGAGGCAAAAATAATTATTAAGAACATTCATCATTTCCCGGCGATTCGTTTGGTCGCTCTCCAGATGCATATCGGCTCGCAGATTACTTCTGTTTTGCCTTATCTTAAAGCGATAAGGAAAATAGTCCCGCTTATCTGGATAGCGCGTAAGGAAGGACATTTTTTAAGATATTTAGATATTGGAGGCGGCTTTGGAATATATTATAAAGCCAGAGAAGCAAAGCCGGCAAGCAAATTCGCTGAAAAGGTTTTACCCATCATCAAGAAATTAGGGCTTTCGCTTATTATAGAACCAGGTAGATTCATCGTCGGAAACGCCGGCATTATAGTTACTAAAATAATCAGAACCAAGCAGATTGCAAGTAGATATTTTATTATCTGTGATGCCGGGATGAACACCCTGATAAGGCCAGCGCTTTATGACGCGTATCATAAAATCGCTCCCATTTCCATCCGTCAAAGAGTAAAGAAAATCAGGGCAGATATTGTTGGGCCAATCTGTGAAAGTGCGGATTTTTTTGCCATCAATCGGCTTATTCAGGATGTAAATAAGAATGAGTATTTATCGCTCTTTTCTGCCGGTGCTTATGGTTATTCTATGACGTCAAATTATAATTCTCGCACCAAGCCAGCCGAGGTTCTCGTTGATGGCAGAACCCATCGGCTAATTAGCCGAGCCGAAACATATAAAGACTTGATCAGATTGGAGGAACACGGACCCAGCACATAATCCCACTGGGGTTATGTACTGGGTTATGTGCGGAGTGAACCCTTAAATTATGATAGTAATGAAGTTTGGTGGCAGTTCTTTGCGAAACGCGGGGCGTATCAAACAGGTCGCTCATATCATTAAAGGCCGCCTTTCTCTGTCACCGATGGTGGTGGTTTCGGCTTTTGACGGGGTCACGGAAAAACTTATCGCCCTGTCTCATAATAAAATCCATTTCTCTGTGATAGAAAATATCCATAAGAAGATAATTAAAGATTTATCACTTGATGAAACAATTATATCCGGGGTGATTTCGGAATTAAAATGTTCTTATAAAGGTAGTCCCTCCTTGCCCCTACGGGACAAGCCGAAACAGTTGGATAAAATAATCTCATTTGGAGAGCGATTATCCGCAAGGATAGTAAGTAGTTATCTTAATCAGAAAGGCATTAAGGCGCAGGCCTTTGATGCCTATGACATCGGGCTCTTGACGGACTCCCATTTTGGTCAAGCATCTCCTTTGAAAGAAAGTTATCCTGTTATTAAAAAGGAAGTCCTGTCTATTATAAGGAAAAAAATTGTTCCTGTAATTACCGGATTTATCGGCAGGGACAAACAGGGCAATATCACGACATTAGGCAGAAATGGGAGTGATTATACTGCAACAATCATTGCCGCCTGCATCAATGCCAGAGAGGTGCAACTCTGGAGTGATAGCGAGGGAATAATGAGCGCGGACCCGAGAATCGTCAAAGATGCCAGACCAATTGAGCAAATTACCTTTGATGAGGCGAGCGAGTTAGCATATTATAGCAGACGCTTCCATCCCTTAACGCTTTTAGAATGCATTCGTAAAAATATACCAGTTCGGATTCTTAATACTTATAACCCAACTTCAGCCGGAACAATTATTAGGCCCCTCTCCATCCTCAGACGAGAAGGAAATAGACCGGTTAAATGCATCGTATATAAAAAGGATATTTTCTTATTAACCATTACATCGCCACGAATGCTGATGCAATATGGTTTTCTGGAGAAGATATTTAAGGTCTTTGCTAAATATAAGATTATAATTGATATGATAGCAACATCAGAAATAAGTGTGTCAGTCACCACTGATAGGAAGTATCATCTAAATCTCGCACTTGAAGAATTATCCAGACGGATTATCGGCTCTGATGTGAAAATAAAAGAAAAACAGGCGATTGTTTGCGTAATTGGCCAGGATATAAAATATCTCTCAGGTTTAAGCGGTGATATTTTTATGGCATTAAAGCAATCCCGCCCAGGCGGGATTGATATTAAAATGATAAGCCAGGGTTACACAAGAACTAATATTGCATTTGTTGTGGATAATTGCGAAGTAAGGCGGGCAGTAAAGGCACTACATAAAACATTATTGGCGAAGTGGACAACCCCTTAAGAAAAATCGCAACCACAGATTAACCTAACTATTTCTTTTTCTGTTCTTCTTCGTACTCGGACAGTGTCTTTTTCCAGACCTCAAACTTATCCACGAATTCTTGTTCTTCAGGGCTGAGACCTACTTTTAAGCGGATATATTTAGTAGAGAGTTCAGTATATTTTTCCTCGCCCCAGCCATCTTCAGGTAAATATCTCTCAAAGAATCTAAATCGCTCTTGTTTATCCTTGAGCGATTGTGCCTTGAGCCAGTTCTTATATGCTTGAAGAAAACTTATCTCTTCTGCGGTTCTGAGAATCGGATTTTTATCAATAATATTCTGATAATATTGCTGATTCCATTTTGCGCCAGGTGGGAATTTATTCAGGAGTTCTAACAACTTTTCCGTATCTTCGCCATCTGGTGATTTCAGCGAGGCATCGGCACTTGGCGAAATGGGTTTTTCTTCCGGTTCGTTTTGTTCCGGCATTATCCCGCTAAAAGCGTTCTGAGGAGTTTTTATTATAGTAGAAAGGACCTGGTCTTTTTGGGCAAGAATCTCTTTTTTTTCTCTTTCGCTAAGATAGGTGCGCGAAATGATAGTAGCAATATCTCTGGTATTAAAAGAAATACTCCCTTTAAGAAGTGGCTCGTCATAAGAAATATCTATTTCTATTTTATTTTGTATAATTGATTTAATAATGCCAGTGTATGAAACCTTATGACGCAAGACGATAGTTATTCTTTGACCTCTGGAAAGCCCCTTGAACATATCAGTATTCTCGTTAATGGCTAATGCAGGAATGTAAAAGAGAAGAAATAAACCACAGATTACACCGATTTGTTTTCTCATAATAATAAGTAAAGGCGCGGGTGGGATTTGCACCCACGCATTACGGTTTTGCAGACCGCTCCCTTTCTACTTGGGTACCGCGCCACAGGTCAATGTTTGCGCTGACGAGGGGTTTTGCCAATTCTTGTAATCAGGCCCTTGAGTTTCTTCGGCGCAATATAAGTCTCTTCTCTTATCTTAAGATTTTTAACAGCGGTCTTATCAAA
>JAGUXD010000082.1 GCA_020062035.1 Candidatus Brocadiia bacterium
ATTACACAATATCTGGTAATATTCTGCTTCAGATAGGTTTTTACTTCTGGGATAGACATTTATAAAGTTCTGGTATTCCAGAAGTGCTTCGTCGTAATATTTAGATTGGAATAAATGATGTGCTAATTTAAGATGGTATTGTTCCGAAGGTTCGGCGTAAGGGTAATTTTTGAGGGTTTCCCTGATAATTTTGAGACCATAATCGTATGAGGGGATGATATATAAGCCCCAGAGACTTCGTTTAGCCCCCTGAAGAAACTTATAACCAATTTCAAACTGCCGGCCGATTATTTCGTTAAGCCGTGAGGTTTTAGAATAATCCTGTAAGACCTTTTGGTATTGTTTATAACCGGGGTTGTAATATCCCTGAAAGAAATAGTTTTCTGCGATGAGAAAGAGGATTTTTTCCAATTGCGAACTATTCTTAGTCAGTTTCTTTGCTTCTTTAAGAAGCCCCAGAGACCTTCCATATTGTTTATTAGAGAATGCATTTTCTGCCTCTTGGTATTTTTCTTCGGCTTGAGCCGAGACAGGATATTCTTCGGGTTTATCTTTTATAATACCCTTGCTGGCACAACCGATAAAGAATAACACTCCCAGAATTGTAATCAAAACTAATCGTTGCATTTTACTATCCCACTGGGACTATTAAGTTCGTTTCCTGTAATATAGATGATATATTTATTTATAAAGTTTCGCAATTCTGATCGCATTGTTTTACTAATTTTTAGACGGTCTATATTCGGTGAAAAAACCCTATCTGAACGAGATAATAGAGACATCAGTTTCATTACACCTGGCGATACTTCAATAGAACCCAGTTCATCTTGATGGGTTGGGTCGCAACTTCTACATATGATATAGCCGTCCCGAAAACTGAATTTAATCCTTTCATTTCCTACTTCCTTGGTGGGTCTGACCCACCTCGCCTGGTGGTCTGCCTGAGGAAACGATTTAGCACAGACACCGCAGGCAAAGGTATTGGGCATAAATCCGAGTTCTTTCAATGCCTGCGCCTCAAAGGAAAAGATATATATCTCCGCGAGCGGGATAGAAGCTCGCGAAATCAGCCGTATCGTTTCTAATGCTAAATTAAATAACGGCTGATTAGGTTCGTTAAAATCAGTGAGTTCATTCAGGAACTCTATTATATAAAATATTTGCGTTAATTTAGATAAATCAGAGCGTAAAGATAGAAAATTATCTTTTATTGTAATCTCTGTCAAGAGATTTATACTTTGTAATCGTTCAAGGAAAATAATTTCACTATAACTAAAAAGGTCAGCCGGAGAAAGAGAGCGGTGCTTGGGTCGTTTGATACCACGAGCCAGAAGTATAATCTTGCCGAAATCTTGGGTATAAAAAGTAAGGATTTGACTGCTTTCGCGGTAGTCCTTCTGGTTTATTGTAATTGCCTGGGTCTTGCGAAAACTCATTTCGTTTTCCATTCTAAAACCGCAGAAATGCGATTAGATATTTCATCTAAATGGCTTAATGTATAAATATCAAGTTTATCTCTTTCATCAGAGCCAAGGGTCTTTTTTATATTATTCTGGATAATGACAAGGTCATTACGAGAAAGGGCAGTCACATCAGAAGGAATCCCTGAAGCAGGGTTATTTACAAACCCGATAAGCCGTTCAGTGAACTCCCGTTGTAGATTTCTCATGAAAGAATTGATATTAGCGGACGCTGATAGTTCCTTCCAGATTGCTTCCCTTAATGTCTTAAACAATTCAGCCAATCCAAAGACATTATCCGATTTTTCTACTCGCAGAGCGAAATCATTAAGCCGAGTTAAAACAAGCGGATGATAAAGATAATCTAATACCGCTTTCTGGATACCTAATATGCGGTTGTGAATCTGGATATCAGTGCTTGCGGCACGGCCCACACCGCCTGTAAAATCAGGCATCATATCAGGTGCGAGTTTGTTTAGGACCCTTAAGGGCACAAGCGTCGTCTTAGAAATATTAAAGATATTATTAATAATAAAGTTCAGAATCTCTTTCTGTCTTGTCGGCTCTACTGGTTTAAGCGGAGATGTTTCGGTTGTTCCGATATGATGGCGGTGATGATAAATACCGCCGATATATCTGACAAGAAGAGAGGCAATTCTTGAATATTCGCCTAATCCCCGTCCGAAGACCATTCGCATTTTATAGTATCTCTCGCCGGGCTTGGTAAATTTTTCCTCTAACTTACCCCAGACTTCCTGAACAAGCGATAAACGAACTTTAGCAAATTCCAGAATATCATCACCCAAATCATATTGTGAACAAGTCGGGTCTATACCACGAGGCGAATTGCCAAAAGTATCCTCATCTGTCCCATAAACAAGTTGGGGCTCAATACTTTTAGAACCAATCTCTTTCAGAAAAGTTAGTTCTTCCTGCGGTGTCTTGGCACCTGTAGGTTTGTAACCGTATTCAATTGCCCAGTAATCATACGGACCTAAAGAGGTCTGCCAGTATTCACCTTGCTCATTTAGATTAAGAGAGAGATTAACCGGGTTGTAATCCATCACAGAGCCGATTAGCCCTTGTTCAGCAGTTAGTTTTTTATTATGGAGTTGATAGAGATTTCTGATAGTGCTTGCCTTAAAATTATGCCTTAAGCCGAGTGTGTGTCCAACCTCGTGAACAGTTAGTTCTACTAAATAATCCTCTACGAATTTCTTTACCTCATCTTCTTTGCCATCTAAAAACCCGCGGGCGTGGAGGATTTCCCAGCCGAAAGCGGCCTGTTGCATCAACCCCTGTGCGTAATCGCAGTATTTGTGGTTTAGTTCGTCAGAGACATTTCTAACGGGATTTACGAATTCTTCAAACTCCGTAAATCTGAACCTGAGCATATCTGCGCTGATGCGGATATCAGCGTTATAAAGTTCGCCTGTAAAAGGGTCAGCACTTGATGGACCTACAGCATAGCCGGCACCTGGGTTTATCATCCAGCGAATCGTGTTGTATCTAACATCTGCTGGGTCCCAGTCCGCATCATCCGGCTGTTGATAAACCACGATAGCGTCCTTAAAGCCGATTTTCTCAAATGCCCTGTTCCATAACAAAACGCCGTTCTTGATGGCTTCTCTATATTCTACGGGAATCGTCTTTTCTAACCAGAACACAATCGGCTTTTTAGGTGGTGATAATTCTGACTGAGGGTCTTGTTTTTCTACATTCCATCTCTGGATGTAGCGAACATATGGAGTTTCCGGTTCAACAGAAGAATAATCCTGGAACATCGTAATAAAATATCCGACTCTGTCATCGGCTAATCGCGGAACATAATCACTCTCAGGCAATCTACAGAGCGAGTAATAATAGCGAAGGATGATGCTCCTTGCATCCGGCGAAGTATGAGAAGACACCGGTTTCTTACTGTGAAAGTGCAAACTTACTTCTATATCAGTATTATCAGGAAAGGATTTTAAGATACTGAAAAAACTATTGTCTTTATCAAGCGAGAAATCTGCTTTGGTTCGTTCATTAAGCCCGTGTGCGATATTTTCTCTGTCAATGAGGAATAACTCTTGTAGAGAAACAAGAAGTGCATTCGTTTTGGGGTGTAGTTTTGAGATAATGGGTGCTGATGCAACAATAGAATCACTAATACCTTTTTCCAGAGCCCTGAAAGACGGCTTGTCTTTATCCGCCCTGAAAAGGACATTCTTATGAACAAACTGAATTCTCTTCTTTATCTTCCTGAATAAAAAAGGGAAATTATCACCGAGCGCAACAGAGTCAAAGAAACTGCTGTCACCACTCTCACGGGTTATCGTGCATAAGAATATCTTATTCAATCTATCCGGCAGGAGTTCTAAATATGTTGTGCCGTCTTTCTCGTTATGGTAAATGGTGAATAAACCGGGAATTACTTTGCAGTCCTTTATAACCTCTGCAAAGTCCTTTTCTGTCTCTTTATCTTTCTTATTCTTCTCATTATCAGAAACAGGAGGCATTGATTGACAAGCGAATAAAATAATAAGCAACACAAAAACTAATAAATATTGGATTTTCATAAGATGAAATTGTATAATTGCAGATAATAAAATCAAGAAAAGAAAGGATAAAATATGCGAGTTAAAACAGCGGTTGCCAGACATAAAAGGATAAAGAAGATAATGAAATTGGCAAAGGGCTATGACCAGGGAAGGCATCGACTTTATCGCACTGCCAAAGAAACTGTAATTAAATCAAGAGTGGATAGATATTTTGGACTGAAAAGGAAGAAACGTGATTTCAGACGGCTCTGGATTACCAGATTGAGCGCCGCGGTCAGAGCAAAAGGTCTTTCTTATAGCAGGTTTATTCAGGGCTTAAAGCGGGCAAAAGTGGAAATAAATAGAAAACTACTTTCTAATATGGCGATTTATGACTCCAATGCCTTTGATAAAATAGTTGCTCTTGCGGTTCAGCATAATTAAAACCACAGATTACATTGATTATATGTTAGAATCAGAATTAAATCAACTTAAAGAAGAGACGCTTAAAGAGGTCTCTCAAATAGGCACGATAGATTCTTTAAGACAATTTGAGCATAAATACTTATCGCGTTCAGGACTGATTCGGCAATTTATCCAGAATCTTTCTACAGTAGAGCCGTCAGAACGTCCTAAAATAGGACGACTGATTAATCAAATAAAGACCGTAATTAGTGAGGCATATGAAGAACAATTAAAGACTCTCAGACGAACTTTGCCTGCTCAAGAAGAGCAGACCTTCTTTGATACGACAATGCCTGGCAAGAAACCCGCTCGTGGACATTATCATCCAGTTTATCAGGTCTTTTTTCAGATATGTGATATATTCAAACGACTCGGCTTTGATATTGCTTACGGGCCTGAGATAGAAACACCGTACTATAATTTTGAGGCGCTTAATGTTCCGTCTGACCATCCTTCTCGCGATGCTTTTGATACATTTTATTTAGCCGACACGAACCATAGCCAACTTCTTCGCAGTCATACCTCACCAGTTCAGATACGGACAATGCAGCGTCTAAAACCACCACTGAGAATTATTGCACCGGGTAAGGTCTTCAGACCAGACACTGCGTCGGCTTCTCGTTTCCCGATGTTTCATCAGGTAGAAGGGCTAATGGTAGATACAAATGTATCTTTTTCTCATCTTAAAGGAGTGCTTGATATATTCTGTAAAGAGATGTTTGGCAAAGAAACCAAAACCCGCTTTAGACCATCATTCTTTCCTTTTACAGAACCGAGTGCTGAAGTTGATATATCATGTGTAATATGTCATGGGCAGGGGAGATTAAATTCAGGCGACACTTGTTCCGTGTGCCGGGGGGATGGTTGGTTAGAGATTCTCGGTAGCGGGATGGTTCATCCTGAAGTATTTCGCTATGTAAAATACAACCACGAGAAATATACTGGTTTTGCCTTTGGTATGGGCGTTGAGCGAATCTCTATGCTAAAATATGGAATAAACGACATACGGCTTTTTACTGAAAATCACCTGATGTTCTTGGAACAATTTTAAGGAAGCGTCATCTCCCGCTCAAGCAGAAACAGATTGCTACGGAAAGAAATATTTGTAATATTCTGTAACCTCTGTGAGGTTTAGTCGTCTTATTTAACAGAAGAAAATAATATTACACCAATCACAACTTTTCTTAAGAAAAGGAGTTTATATTATTGGGTCTTCCGGTATTTTAGTGGGTAACTACTGTCCGGTTTTGGCACGGTATTTGCTCTAACTACCTTATTTACAAGAAGATAAAGGAGGGCGAAAACATAAAACTACCCAACCCAGACTATTTCCCTTTCCCGCCCCCTCAAAATAGGGTGGGGGGCGGGAAAGGAAAGAGAGGCGATTGTTTTATCTTATTGCATAGACTTGTGTTAAGCCGTTTTCGCCCTCCGTTCTGTCTATTGCAAATACCGTGCCAAAACCAATGGATATCCCCATAGCCACCCACACTTTTGTCGGA
>JAGUXD010000035.1 GCA_020062035.1 Candidatus Brocadiia bacterium
AAGATACTCTTCTCTATTCTTAAAACCACCTCGCCGAACATCTGTAATAATCTCCGATAGCAGTCCCAAGCAAAGGGTTCATTATTGGTTAATTTTATCAAGCCCTGAACGGTTCGGTCGTTTAAGCCCAGATTGAGAATGGTATCCATCATCCCGGGCATAGAGAATTTAGCACCTGAGCGAACCGAGACAAGCAATGGATTATTTGCATCACCGAAGCATTTGCCTGAAACCTTTTCTAATTTCTTGAGATATTGCCTAAAAGTTGGCTCAAGCCGATGAGGGAAGCATCCCGGTCCAGCCTTGGCGGGATTGTAGAAGAGTTGACAAACCGAGGTAGCGATAGTAAAACCGGCTGGTACAGGCAGGCCTAAATTAGCCATTTCTGCAAGGTTAGCACCCTTGCCACCCAAGATATCCTTCATTTCCTTTTTGCCTTCAGTTTGACCAGGACCAAAGAAGTAAAAGTATTTCATAAGTAATATGCTCCTTAATTCATCTGCCCCGATGTTCATTGGGGTCTGTGGTTGCATTTTTCTTGTGGCTTGGAAAGAGGTTGTCCTCATCTTCCTGCGGCATTCCAAGAAGACCTGCCATAGTCAACTCTATCCGCCACCCGTCTTCATAAACACAAATAAACTCTTTCTGGTATTCAGGATACTTCCAGTGTTGCAGCAAGACCTTTGCCTTTTCTATTTTTATCTCTTTATCAGAAGCCCTGAGTGTCTCTGTAAAATAATTAATGGATTTGATATTCCAATTAATCAATATACTTTTAGTAAGGATTCCAAAGATAGTCCATTCCAACATCATCTTAAAGTGAGAGTATTGGTACCGTTGGCGGGTAGATTTACTTAGAGAAAAGTATGCTGTAGAATAATCATCTTTTTCCAGTGCTAAACGCATTACAGAAAATGTCTTCTTAGGGGTTTCCCTTGAGACCTCTGGCTCATGCGGACAGGATGCGCCCTGTAACATAACGGCATAAATAATTATAAGGAAACAAGGAAACCAATCCCGCCAAGGCTGGACTGGATTCCTGGTCTCCTTATAGATATTATTTATTCGTATCTTCATAATCTGTGGTTCTAACCCTCGGTATTTTAGACAGGTCAGCAATTCCTTTAGAGTATAGTTCATTTATCTTCTTATTCAGAAGCAGGCGGTTATTGCTTAAAGATGCGTCTTCTACATTTACAAATACCTTCTCAAAGAAGATATGAGCCGCTTTGGCAAAGACCTGATGATATAACCGCGATGCCTCTCCATATTTCTCTTCTTCTATCAATCCCTGAATGAGGTCTTTATTCTCCTGATAAAGCCGGTATAGTTCTATTTCTTCTTTTTCTTTAAGCAATGTCCCGTCAATCTCGCATGTTATTTTTAATCCCTTGCTGATGTTATATGTTCTTTCCACCACTTCTACCAATTCATCCCAGAAGACTTCTTCTTTAGACAATTTGTTCAGTATGCAAAGTCGTTTATCAAACTTTATAAGGTCATCAAAACCACTCGTAATAACACCGTTAATAAGGTCGGTATTATAGCCCTTGTCCAGATACATCTGGATCAGGCGGTCAGCGATAAAAGAAAGGATTTCTTGAACTAATCCTGATGGCTGTGGAGCCGAACCTCTTAGTGGTGCCGAAGCGCCATAAATTGTTTCTTCAAGTGGCAGTCTGAGGTTCTTAGCGATGATGCTCTCAATAATCGCCCTTGCCTGTCGTCTTAATCCATAACGGTCCTGCGAGCCAGTTGGTTTTAATCCAATGAGAAAACATCCAGCGATGTTATCAAGCTTTTCTGCTAAAGAGAGACAAATTCCTGCAGGTGTTTGAGGCAAGCCGTCTCCGACAAACCGAGGTTGATAATGTTCTCTTATCGCAATCGCAACCTCTGGTTCTTTGTCTTTGAGATATTCATAGCCGATGATTCCCTGCAGGTCAGGGAATTCACCGACCATCCCGGTCAAGAGGTCTGCCTTGCATAATTTTGATGAACGTTCAAGAGTATCTTTTATTCTATAGTTTAACTTACTTGCGATAAAAGAAGAGAGTTGAGAGAGTCGTTCTGATTTCTCAGCCATCGTGCCTAATTTGCCCAGAAATGCGATATTCTCCAATTTCTTGGCATACTCCTCAAGCGGGACTCTACGGTCCTGTTCCCAGAAAAATAAGGCATCAGAAAGCCGTGCCTTCAGGACCCGCTCATATCCCCATGGGACAATATCCTTCCGTGTCTTGATATTCGGATTATTGGAAACCACTATAAATTTAGAGCATAATCTACCCTGCTTATCTCTAAGAGGAAAATATCGCTGATGTGACTTCATTGCGGATTCTATTACTGAATCTGGCAATCTAAGGAAATTCTCATCAAACTTGCATTCTATGGCAAGCGGATATTCCACGAGATAAACGACCTCATCTAATAACAACGGCTCATTACAGGATGCATTATATCTTCTCGCTATCTTCTGGATTTGGTTCTGGATAACCCTTTTACGCTCATCCTGGTTCACAATCACCTTATGCTTTTTAAGTACGTCTTGAAACTGTCTGAAATTGGCTGACCTAATTGTAATTACTTCTGATGAGAAAAACTGATGCCCAGAGGTCTTATTACCTGAAAAGAGATTAGATAATTTTATCTTGAGCGGTTTATTACCTAAAAGTGATAAGATATATCTTAAAGGTCTGGCAAAGGTCAGGGCCTTTTCTTTCCACCACATTGACTTTGGAAAAGAGAGTGTCTTAACCAGCGAAATAACCGCACCTGACAATATCTTTCCAGTCATCTCACCTTTGATGGTGATATTAGCATAACAGACACGACTCCCAGTGGGACGAATCTTTACATCTTTCTCTTTCAGTCCATACTTCTTAATAAAACCATAATACGCAGGAGTCGGAGTGTTTTCTGACCCAAAGGCAACACTATAGGACGGACCGATGATTTCCTTATTAATATCCGATTGCTGTTCTGGCAGTCGGCTTATAAAAAAGACCAGCCGTCTTGGTGTCGCATAGGTCCTGATGTCCTGATAATTTAATCTCTCTCTCTTGAGATATTCTGACAGAAATGACTTACCCTGTTCTAATGCAGGGGCAATATAGCCCGCCGGAATCTCTTCTGTGCCTAATTCCAATAAAAAATCTAACATTGCAACCACAGATTACACAGATAAACACAGATTTGTCAAGAAAAATAGCCACAGATTTCACGGATTTATTTTACTCAGATGAACATCGGGGTTCTCTGTGACCTCTGTCTCTGTGGCTTTTATCTCCCACAAAGACCCGGTGGGCGACGAATATGGGCTGAAAAAAGTCCTGAAGGGACACCACTCCGGACACCACTCCGGATACCACTCCGGATACCACTCCGGATAGCACTCCGGATAGCATTCCAGATAGCATTCCGGATAGCACTCCGGATAGCATTCCAGATAGCATTCCAGATAGCATTCCGGGTAGCACTCCGGATAGCACTCCGGATAGCACTCCTGGTAGCACTCTGGGTAGCACTCTGGGTAGCATAGGG
>JAGUXD010000165.1 GCA_020062035.1 Candidatus Brocadiia bacterium
CTTTAATCCTAAAGCCGACACCCAGAAATGGGAAAAGGAATTTTATAATGCAATGGTTCATCTGGAATTTATGCCTAATTCGCCTACTTTGATGAACGCCGGTAGAGAACTCCAACAACTCTCTGCCTGTTTTGTCCTGCCGGTTGGTGATTCTATAGATAGTATTTTTGATACCGTCAAAAACGCTGCGCTTATTCATAAAAGTGGCGGTGGCACCGGTTTTTCTTTTTCCGGTATAAGACCGAAAAACGACAGGGTCTCTACATCGCACGGACTTTCCAGTGGTCCGATTTCTTTTATGAAGGTATTTAATGAGGCAACAGAGGCGATTAACCAGGGTGGATTTAGGCGCGGGGCCAATATGGCTATTCTCAATTATGACCACCCTGATATTGTTGAATTTATTACCTGCAAAACCGACCACAAGCAGTTGAATAATTTTAATATCTCAGTCGGTATTACTGAAGAGTTTATGCGCAGGGTGGAACGCAATGAGGACTATGACTTGATAAACCCAAGAACCAAACAACCACAAGGTCGACTTAATGCCAGAAAGGTCTTTGATTTAATTGTAAATACTGCCTGGGCATCAGGCGAACCGGGTGTTGTTTTTATTGACCGCCTGAATAAGTCCAATCCCACTCCGGATATTGGAACGATTGAAAGCACAAATCCCTGCGGAGAGCAACCTCTTTTACCTTTTGAATCGTGCAATCTCGGTTCTATTAACCTCGGTAAAATGATTGATAAAACTGTCACCAAGCCGGCTATTGACTGGGAAAAATTAAGAAGGGCTATTTATACAGCGGTTCGTTTTCTTGATAATGTGATAGAAGCCAATAATTATTTGTTGCCTGATATAGAACGAATGACCAAAGGCAATCGCAAAATTGGACTAGGGCTAATGGGCTGGGCTGATTTGCTTGTCCAGTTAGGCATCCCCTATAATTCAGAAGAAGCCTTGCGGTTGGCTGAAGAAGTAATGAAATTTATCTCTTTAGAATCACGTCGGGCTTCTCAGTTACTTGCCGAAGAAAGAGGTGCTTTCCCTAATTTCAAGAAGAGTATTTTTTATAATCGGCCGGGGGCACCTCTTATGAGAAACGCTACTACTACTACCATTGCTCCTACCGGAACCATCAGCATTATCGCTGGTGCCTCGGGCGGCATTGAACCCCTTTTTGCGGTCTGTTTTACACGTAATGTTCTTGATGGTGAAAAACTTGTTGAGGTTCATCCTATCTTTGAAAGAATCGCCAAGCAACAGGGCTGGTATTCAGAGGAACTGATGAAAAATATCGCCTCACACAATAGCATCCAAAAGATGACAGAAATTCCAGAAGATGTCAGAAGGGTTTTTGTTACGGCCCATGATGTTTTACCAGAATGGCATATTAAAATGCAATCCGCATTTCAGAAATATACTGATAACGCGGTTTCCAAAACCGTCAACTTTCCAAATTCAGCAACCAGAAATGATATTGTAAAGGTTTATTTTGAGGCATATCACTTTGGGTGTAAAGGTGTTACGATCTATCGTGACGGATGTAGAAGTGAACAGGTTCTGATAATAGAAAAGAAAAAAAGTGAAGAGCCGGCAAAAAGCAGAGACAGCAGGGTAGCACCCTTCAGCACCCCACCAAGACCAAGACCAGAACTAACCTGGGGTTCAACCCGTAAAATAAAAACCGGCTGTGGCAATCTTTACGTTACCATTAATTACGACCAGAATAATAAACCGTTTGAGTTATTTAGCACAATGGGTAAGGCCGGCGGATGTGCCGCATCACAATCAGAAGCAATCTCTCGTTTAATCTCTTTTGCCCTACGAAGTGGCGCTGCTATAAAAGAGATTATCTCGCAACTGAAAGGCATCTCCTGTCATTCAGTCGCCTGGGGTAAAAACGGCAGGATTCTTTCCTGTGCAGATGCTATCAGTCGTGCCCTTGAGTATTGTATTGAGCCGCCATCTCATTTAATTAAGCAGATAGCAGAAACACCTTCCACATCAACAGAGATAAGTATCCCGAAAGATTCCGGGACAAAAAGGGCAATTCTCCAAAAAGGTGCCTGTCCTGATTGCGGTGGTATTCTTTCTTATGAAGAGGGCTGTGTGGTCTGCCACGTCTGCGCCTATTCAGAATGCGGATAATCCTCGCAACTGAAGAACGGAAGAATTTGTTCTTTGGTTCTTATGTACATTTTAACCCTTTATGGAAGCCCTCGTCAAAATGGTAATACCGATATTTTATTAGATGAATTTATCAAGGGCGCAACATCAGTAAAATCCGTCCTTCAAATAGAGAAGATATATGTCAGAAACCTAAAAATCACCCCTTGTCAGGAATATGGTATCTGTCTTAAAACCGGCGAATGTGCTATTAAGGATGAAATGTCTTCTCTTTATGATAAATTACTTAGAGCAGATTTAGTTGTTCTGTCAGCGCCGGTATTTTTTTCTAATGTCCCGGCTCAGGTAAAAATAATCATAGACCGCTCCCAGCCGCTCTGGGCAAGAAAATACATCCTCAAGACAATATCAAAAGATACAAAACGCAAAGGTTTTTTTATCTCAGTGGCTGGAACCGAAGGCAAAGATGTTTTTAGCGGGATTCTTTCTACTGTAAAATATTTCTTTAAGGCAATTAATGTTGACTATGCAGGAGAATTACTCTACAATAAGATAGATGATAAAGGAGTCATAAGAGAACATCTCTCTGCCTTAAAAGAAACATTTCAAGCAGGTCAAAAATTAGCATCCGAAATGACGCGATGATAATGAAGGAGGTTAAAATGGAAAAATTGAAGTTTTTAAGTAAAGACGAAATGAAGGCAATAGATGCCTTAAAGTCGTCATACGGTGGAGCCAGGAAGATAAACGAAACCGCAGAACAAAAATGTTTTTATGAGTATAGAAAAAAGACTCTTGAGAAAAAGGGCTGGGCAAGATTTTTAGAAGAAGCAGAAAACCTCGTCAATAAAATGCCTAAATTAGAAAAATACAAGAAAGATAATAACATCAAAATTACTAAAAAAGGTGTTGCAACGACCCAGGTCTCTGCCTGGCAGGGCGCAAAACCTTCCTTTCACTGTCTCAAAAGAGTTGCCCAAGAGGGCAATATCTTTCTTCCTAAAGAGATGATTTCGGTAATGGCTTTAACTGATGATTATGTCTATGGTGGTGACTTGCTTACCACACTCGCCATCTGCGAAAATCTGATGGGTGCAAAATTTTGCTCCACCAGTTTTGTCGGCACTCCTTTACCTAAAAAAAGATTTGATTACATCTCAAAAATTACTGGCGCCAAAATAGAAACCAATGATATTGACCAGAATCTCTCTTGTCTTGCCCTGAAAAACCAAGGCACTACTTTTGGTAATCTCTGTGGTGTGGAAGTCGGTAATGATAACCATCTGGTTTATTTAGATAGCATTACAAGGACTGCATTAGAGACAGGAGCAAGTTTCTTTCTTAATCCGAATTGGTCAACGATTGCTTCTGCTTGTTATTATGCCAGAGATATCCGCAATTTCTCTTTTAAGGTCTCTATGTTCTTATCGGTTCAGAATCTTATTCAATTCAGGATGCTCCTTAATATCATAAGAGAATACCTGCGGCGAGACAAAACTTCACCTGTCTGCGAGATAAATTTAGGCAATGCGATGAGTCCTGAAAAATTTGTAGAATCACATAATCTCCTCAAGAAATCCGCTATCAAAG
>JAGUXD010000031.1 GCA_020062035.1 Candidatus Brocadiia bacterium
CCCCGGCTGACCAATAAAAACCTTTATGATGAAATAAAATCACTTATAGAATTCAGAGAACCATATTATAAGCAGGCCGCTGATTATACAATTAATACCTCTCAATCCACCCCTGAAGAAGTAATGGAAAAGATTGCTAAAATCCTGAGAACCAAAGGGATTATTTCGTATTAACCCATATGCGGTCCCAATTATTCAAGAGCATCTTTCAGCAATTCCCCAAAGTTAAACAATATCTCACCCTAAAAGAAAGGGTCCTGAGTGCCCGGATTTTCCAATGTGCTGATAAGAAAACAGAGCCACAATTGGAAAAGATTACCGAGAAATTTATCTACTACCTCTGGTCTGAACAACCTCTAAGGGATTTACCTTATAAGACAAGTGATGGTAGAGAGATAAAGGTCGTTTCTCCGGGATTATGGAATTCCAACCCCGGACCTGATTTTACCGATGTATCTCTTTATCTTGATGAGCAATTGAATAAAGGCGATGTGGAGATTCATCTGTATTCTTCTGATTGGGAGCGTCATAAACACCATTTAGATAATAATTACAATAACCTAATACTTCATATCGTTCTCTGGGATGATGACAGGAAGCCAATCCTGTTAAATAATCGCCGCGAGGTCCCACAACTTGTCCTTGCTCCTTTATTACGGGAAAGGGTAGGGGATATTGATAAACTTCTGGACTTAGATATTCTTCTAAGGCAGGGGTCTTATTTTACTTCTCCGGGCAGGTGTTATTCCTATGTGAAGCAAACACCTTCTCAAAAGACCGCCTATTTTTTAGAAGGAGCAGGTGAATCACGGCTGTTGAGAAAGATTGATAATTTTCATAATCGGCTATCCGAATCTAACAACAATTATGATGAGGTCTTATATCAGGGTATAATGACCGCATTAGGATATAAGAATAATCAGTTGTCGTTTCTAAAACTTGCTGAAAATATGCCGTATCAGAAAATACGCAAAATCATTCAGCAATATCCTAAAGATAAACAGCCGTTAGTAATTCAGGCAGTCCTATTCAAGACCGCCGGTCTTATACCACGAGATATAGATGCTTTAACCCCAGAAACAAGATATTATCTACAACATTTGAGTGGCTATACTGATTTGCTAATGGCGCTGCCGGATATAAAATCGGATGCGGACTTTTCCTTGCATCCTCGCCATGGGCGAGTCAGAAGGGTTGCTTCCGAGTCGCCGCAGGAGACCTGTGCCTACGGCAGATCAGCCTTTGGCGGAATGGACTGGCAGATACCGGGCGGAAGACCAACTAATTCACCATATCGCCGTCTTGCCGGTATAAGTTATTTGTTATCCAGAGAACCGTCTCTTTTTAGTAAAGTAGTAGAGATAATGAATAATCCCTCCGGACCAGTGGATGTGCGAAAAGAACTTGTTGAATTACTTTGTGTTCCGGCAACCGGCTACTGGTCAACTCGTAGCACATTTGATGGTAGACCGTTCAGGAAAGAATATGCCCTTATCGGCAGGGAGCGGGTTGATGAAATTATCCTGAATATTATTATTCCGGTGGTATTTCTTCATTCTCAATCAAATAAAGATGTTTCTTTACAGGAAAAGGTGTTAAACTTATATCGCTCATATCCCAAATTGATGGATAATTATTACACCAGATTTATGAAACAACGTCTTTTCCAATCGGAGCAAAAGGCATTATCGGATATTGTAAAGACCGCTTGTGTTCAGCAGGGGCTGATAGAGATATTTCTGGACTTCTGCAAAAAGGGCTATGAAGGATGCGATTCCTGTGCCTTTTTATCCTATCTAAAATCTTGATTTTGTAACAGTAAAAAGGTATCGTAATATATTAGCGGAATAAAACCACAGATAAACACCGATAAAAATCTGTGTTAATCTGTGGTTGCAACTTCATTCGGCTAAATAATTACAATAGTTTAAGATATGTTTAAGCCAGATAAGTTTATTCAGGAAAAGACCGCTGAATTAAGAGAGAAGATAAAATGTAATGCTATAATCGGTCTTTCCGGTGGCGTTGATTCTACCACTTCTGCGGTTCTGGTGAATAAAGCCATAGGCAAAAATCTCCGCTGTGTCCTGGTTGATACCGGCTATATGCGTAAGAACGAGATAGAAAAGAATTCCGCAATGCTCAGAAAACTCGGATTAAATCTCCTTGTTGTAAATGCAAAAGATAGATTTTATGCTAAACTCAAGGGAATAATTGAGCCAGAGCAGAAGAGAAAACTTATCGGAGAATTATTTATCAGAATCTTTGAGGAAATAGCAAGAGAGGAAAATGCCAGATACTTTATTCAAGGCACAATTGCCCCTGACTGGATAGAATCAGGAGGTGGATTGCGAGATAAAATAAAGTCCCATCATAATGTCGGTGGCTTACCTGCAGAAATCGGTTTTGAGATTGTTGAACCGTTACGGGATTTATATAAAGACGAAGTCCGAAAGGTCGGACAGGTACTTGGCTTGCCTCCTGAGATACATCAGAAACAGCCATTTCCAGGACCGGGCTTGGCTGTGAGAATTCTTGGAGAGACATCACCTGAAAATGTGAAGATTGTTCAGGAGGCGTGTGCGATTGTTGAGGAAGAGATTGAAAGGGCCTCAGAAAACAAGGAAATAACTAAGCCCTGGCAATATTTTGCGGTCTTATTGCCGGTCAAGGCAGTTGGCGTGCAGGGAGATGTGCGCTCATATGGAAATATCATTACCGTAAGAGCCGTGGAAAGCATAGACGGTATGAGTGCTTCTTATACTAAAATCCCGCACCATATTTTAGAAAGAATATCAGTCAGGATTACAAATACCTTAAAAGATAATGTAAGCAGGGTAGTTTTTGACATAACCAACAAGCCGCCCGGGACAATAGAATATGAATAGTCCCAGAATTTATGTTGTTGATAATGGGGGCCAGTGGATGCATCGCATCTGGCGCGTCTTAAGAGACATCGGTTGTGATACCAGGATAATCCCGAATACCACTCCGGTTGAAAGGATAGACGCAGATGGATTAGTTTTAAGTGGTGGTGCGCCCAGAATTGCCTGGGAGTCGCCTAAATTAGGTCTCTGCACTGATTATCTTGATAAATTCCACGGACCAATTCTGGGTATTTGTGTCGGACATCAGTTATTGGCTCTTCATTATGGCGGAAAGGTAGGACCTGCAGAAATTCCGGAATATGGTTTATCTAAAATAAAGGTCCTTCAGGGAGATGACCTCTTTAATGGATTGCCTGAAGAATTTCAGGTCTGGCAATCGCATAATGACGAAGTTAAATCATCGCCTGATTTTATAGTGCTTGCTGAATCGCAGAATTGTAAGATTCAGGCAATCAAACATATCACAAAACCACGTTACGGAATCCAATTCCATCCAGAAGTAACCAATACCGAATACGGCGAGCAAATCTATCAGAAATTTGTTAGTATAGTCAGTAATCCGCCCAAGATGAAATAGGATACTTCCGCGGGGATGATACGCGGGGTCAGAAGTTTATATTTAGCATTAAATTAACGACCCTACCCGGCGCTAAGATATCCTGCGCAGTTCCTTTATAAACCGTATACTCTTTATTCAAAAGGTTTTCTACACTGACTGATAACCTGCTGTTTTTGCCGAATTGTCTCGTCAGATTGAGATTAACGGTGTAATACGGATTGAATTCGGAAGTGTTCTGATTGTTATTGTAATACTTACTATTATAATTAAGAATCGTCTGGAATTCTAACAGGTCGGTTTTATTATAAGAGACGGCAAGTTTATATACATTCATTGGGGTATGCGCCAGGTAATTGTCTTCAACCGAGGAGTCAGTAGTATATTCTATAATTTGTGACTTATTATTAGTATAGTTGAGTAAACCGGACCATTCGTCACTAATCTGCCAATTTAGTTCTGTTTCTATTCCCTGCATTCTCACCTTGGCGATATTGTCTGTTTTCCAGTTGGTGGGACTAATTGTGTAATATCCGATATAATCCTGCGCATAAGATTGGTAAAGAGTAATTTTAGCCAATAATGTATCTATGAACCTCCGTTCTACGCCCAAATCATAAGAGCGTATCCTTTCCGGTTGTAAATCAGGATTAGCATTAATTCGGAGAGTGCCTCTATCATAAGTGGTATATAATTCCCAGAGTGAGGGTGCCCTGAACGCCTTGCTAATTGAGGTCTTGCACGTAGTATTTTTGTCTGTATGATAAACTAATCCTAATTTGGGAGAGAACTCACGCCATTTATTGGAAGGGAAATCATTGTCATAAGGCGATAAAGGAGGAGAAGGCATAGGTGCAGTATCATAGTTTTCTCCATCATAAGATTTGACCCAATCATAGCGGCCGCCAAGATTGATAATGAAATCATCATCGGAAAATCTGATTTCGTTATGCAGAAATGGTGCGAGCAGGGTCTGTTTTCCTTGTGTGCCACTTGAACGCACTACGGTATAATATTTGTTCTTTGTTTCAATACTATTATGATTATAGTCTATACCAGCGATTAAAGTATATTTCTCAAATAGGTCTATTGTTGATTGCAGGCTAAGTAGACCTAATAAAGTTATTAGAGAGTAATCACTTTTGGCACGGTATTTGCAAGAGATGAGCGGAGG
>JAGUXD010000034.1 GCA_020062035.1 Candidatus Brocadiia bacterium
AACACCTCCAATCGGGAAACCATAGCCCCAGTGAATATCAGGCATTGCTAAAGAGTAATTTACAATACCCGGAAGGCAGGCAACATTAGCAACCTGTTGAATGCTATTTTGCTCGCCGATTACCTGCAATAATTCTTCACTTGCATAGATCCTTCCCGGCACCTGCATACCCGGCTGGGCAGTTTGCGGTATCTCCCAGAGGTAATCTGTGATTTTATTAAGATTCATATCTATATTATAAGTTCTAATCAAGCAGATGTAAAGAAAAAGTGGGTAAAGGGAAAGAATCAAAGCGGTTTTTCATAGATACGATATGTTTTATAGGGCCGAGCGCCGAGTGTTTCCATTATTCGGTTTATCATTGTGTTGTCCTCAAGAATCCAGGAGAATTCGCCATAGATAATACCCTTGGCAAACCCGTTTTTTATGGTCTGTAGATAGAAAATTACATCCAACCCTCGTTTCTGGTATTGATGCACTACGCCCATTGTCAATAACCGCAGTTTATTTATCTTAGATTTGTCGAAGATGAAATGGAATATGCCGAATGGCAAAAGCCGGCCGTTGCATTTCTTAATTATCTGGTTGTAATCAGGTAAGGCAAGCGAAAAACCGGCTGGTTTTCCGTCTATCTCGGCTATCAGCGCCAAATCAGGGTCAATTATCTTTACCATATCTTTCGCGAGATAATTGAATTCGTCATCGGTCATCGGAACAAAGCCCCAGTTTTTGCTCCAGGCATTATTGTAGATTTCTTTTATCTTTTGGATTTCTGCACGGATATTCTTGATGTCTATTTTACGCACTTTGATAGATGTATCAGAAAGCACTTTACAGGCAATCCGCTCTAAACGGGGGAGTTTTTCTCCGATGCTCTTATCTGCAAAATAGGCATACAGGTCTTTTGCCTTTGTTAAGCCACAGGATTCCAACAACTCTATGTAATACGGCGGATTATATGGCATCATAAAAGCCGGCGGTGTATCAAAACCGTCAACTAAAAGCCCGCAGGTTTCGTTGGTAGAAAAATTCATCGGCCCTCTTAAAGTATCCATCCCTTTTTCTTTGAGGTATTTAGAAACGAGACCTATTAAATACTGCGAGACGTCTTTAGAATTGATACACTCAAAAAACCCGAAGAAACCGGTTTTTTCTTGGTGGAACTTATTATGATTATGGTTAATAATACCAGCAACCCGACCAACCGGCTTGTTGTTTTGATATAGTAAAAACAGCATTACCTCTGCAAACTTATGAAAAGGATAGATAGCAGGATTAAACAATTTCTTATCTTCGCTAATAAGTGGTGGCACCCAGTTAGGGTCATCCTTATAAATCCCGCTTGTCCAGGGAAACATAATAAAATCCGACCAAGCTCTTGCGGAGGTTTGCTTTACAACAAAATCTTCTCGCATTGTGGTTACTTAAGAATCTAATCCTGCCCTAAAGCCGTGATAAACTCTTTTTCTATGTAAATGACCGATTGCTTGAAAATATTCTCTTTAAGGATTTGAGTGCCGCGAATAATCTTTTGATTTGCCAGAAATTTACGTATTTCATCCTGAATTTCAGGAGAGGCGGATAAGGGGCTATCAATGAATTTCTCTTCTATTTTTATTATAAACAAAGCATTTACGGTAGTGATAATAGGGCTGATTTCATTAGGATTGAGTGCGTAGATAAGTTTTTCTATCTCTGGCAGAAAGGTTCCCTTCTCTGCCCAATCCCAGAGACCGCCGGTCTCGGCTTTAATGTCCGAATATTCTCGTGCCAATGTCTCAAAAGATTCTCCTTTTTGCAGACGCTCCAGAATTTTTTCTGCTAATTCCTTTGCTTTGAATAGAGGTTTTATCTCGCTTATTTTAAGAATAATCTGCCTTGTTTTAATACGTGTTGGTCTGGTAAATTTCTCTTTATGCGCCTCAAAATATTCCTTGATTTCTTTAGGAGAAACAAAAGTATCTATCAGAAGCCCTGTAGTGGTTTCATTTAATTTATGCAAGCCAATTTTACTATTGATATATTTATCGCACAAAAGTTGTTCCTTGAGGTCATTGCGATATTCCCCAAGCGTCATCTGTAACGGTTCAAGAATGCTTTTTGTAAATTCATCCAGCGATTTGAAATAGTCAAGTCGTTCCTTAAATATTTTTTCTACTTCATTATCAGAAATCTTGATGTTTTCTTTGATGGCTTGGTGGGAAAGGGCTTTATCTTCAATAAGTGTCCGCAGGGCGTTCTGGGGAGATGTGTTTAAGATTACCGACCGACGGACTACCTCGCGCATTGTAATAATATCTTCATTTACCCGTGCTATTATCACACCCGAGCGAAGAATAGAATCTTTCTCCCGACTATCTAATATCCCGCAAATTAAAATCACTCCTAAAGTAAATATGAAAATTCTCATATAATTATAACTAACAATATCAATCTGTTTCTAACGTGTCAAGTTTATATTATTTCTATCATGGTTAAAGTTTTAGGCCTTCTTTGCCGAATAATAATAAAGTAAGAAATTCATCTTGAGATAATTTTATGTTTACTCAAAAACAAGTCATTATTGTTTTTATCGCTATTTTAATAATGGTGTTTTTTTCTTATTTGATTATGGCTGGAAGCAAAAATGCTAAAAATTCAACAGAGATAGCCGAGTCAGAATCTAATGACTTTCTCGTACCATCTTATAACGAGAATAATATCTTGGAACTAAAATTTTCTAATACAATTAAACCGGACTCAGTACCTAGTCCAATTATAGTTGATAAAGCGGTAATTTGTCTTGATGTGCGTGAGCGGATGCCTTCTCAGGAAACCCAGCGAATAGTTTCTAATTGCGGAAGAATCTTTTGCTGGGCGATGTTCCTTAATGGCGAGGGGA
>JAGUXD010000052.1 GCA_020062035.1 Candidatus Brocadiia bacterium
AAAGGAGTTTTATAAAAGTGTAAGAGATATTTCTAAACAAGAGAATCAGTCGGGCGGCATTATTATCTGCGGGTTAATGACAATGGCGCCGTTTACTGATAACCCAGAAACAACTCGTCCTTACTTCAGGATGTTAAGAGAATTATTAGAAACAATAAAAAACTCATTTATTAGTAGCCAAAACACAGAAGAAGAATTAAAATACCTTTCAATGGGGATGAGTCAGGATTTTGAGGTAGCCATAGAAGAAGGTGCTAATTTATTAAGAATCGGCTCTGCGATATTTGAAACCGCACAACCCCCTACCCCCTTTATTAAGGGGGAATAATGTCAATTTCATCTTATGCCGAAGTTAATTACAGAAAAAGGTCCAAATAGAGGCGCGGAATTAGTTCTGGGTAAAACCGTTTTTATAGGTAGAGACCCAACTGCCCATATTGTCTTAGCAGAACCGATGATTTCCCGACTACATTTCAAGATAGAACAACGTCCTGACGGATATTATGCGGTTGATTTGGAGTCGCTTAATGGCAGTTTTGTGAATCGGGTACGGATAAAAGAAAAACTTCTTAAACACGGCGATATGGTCCAGGTGGGTGATGCAATCTTCTCATTCGTCTCAGATGAGCAACGACGTGACCAAAACCTTATTGGTAAAATAATCGGTGGGTATACGATATTAGAAAAAATCGGCAGAGGCGGGATGGGCACTGTCTATAAGGCATTGCAGGTCTCTCTCAAGAGAACAGTTGCCTTGAAGATTCTTTCTGAGGATATGCTCAAGGACAAGAGATTTATAGAGATGTTTTTACAGGAGGCACGTTCTGCGGCACAATTAAATCACCAGAACATTGTTCAGGTATATGATGTCGGTTGCACCGAAGATAACATCTATTATTTCTCAATGGAATATATGGGAGGCGGAAGTATTCAGGAATTATTGATGAAACGACAACGGCTTTTGCCTTTTCAGGCAACCAAAATGATGTTAGATTCGGCATTTGGTCTGCAATACGCAGAAAAGAAAGGCATTGTTCATCGTGATATAAAGCCAGATAATTTAATGCTTGGTGAGGAAGAGAAAGTAAAAATTGGAGACCTCGGATTAGCAAAGGATATTTATTCACCATCTTCTACTGAGCAGGCAACTATGATACTAGGGACACCGCATTATTTAGCGCCAGAACAAGCCCAGATTGGAGCGTCAGTTGACCACAGGGCAGATATTTATTCTCTGGGTGCAAGTTTTTACCGGATTGTCTCTGGCTCCACTCCTTATACCGTTTCCTCTGTTAAGGAAATTATTCTCAAGAAGTTAAAAGAAGAGCCGCCTCCATTAAAAAACCTGGTCCCTTCTTTACCTGACTTTCTGGTACAGGTAGTAGAAAAAATGATGAAGCGAAAATCATCTGAAAGATATCAGTCCGCTTCTGAATTGATAAAAGACCTTGAGAAGTTGAAAGAAGAGGTTGACCCAAGCAAACCGGCAATGGTGCTGGTAGAAAAAGAAGTTGCTCCGGAAATCCCTGAACCAGAAAAGGTTGTCAGGAAAACCATGTTCTTTCGTCTCGTATTGCCATTTATACTTTTAGTTATGAGTCTATTAACAGTATCTTTAATTATCCATCATTATAGTGAGACAAAAAAACAGTCAACAATACAACCAGTAGATAAGACACTACCTCAACCGACCGGAGCTTCTGAATATGAGGAAAAATTAGCCCAGAAATATTTTGACGAGGCATATAATTACGAAACCAACTTGTTAAATAAAAACAACAAGACATCTATTCAGAAAGTAATACAGTTGTATGAGCGTATTATAAACGAATGTCCTCGTTCACAAATACAAAATAGAACACTGGCACGAATAAAGCATCTGATAGAACTTATTAAGTTGGCTGAAGAGAAAGAAAAACAACTATCTCTGGAAAAAGATGCTTTATCGTTATACGATAAATTAGAACAGATGATAGACGAAAAATTCGCAAAGATAACCTCAACAAACGATGTGAGTTTAGCAGAAGGTTATCTAAACGAATCGGTTGAGCAATTGGAATCCTTTCTTCAGAAATATTCATATTTTGTGTCTATAACCAGAAAAATAGGGGAGAAAAATAGGTCTATCTCTCAATGGTATAACAGATTCCTGGATGCAGGCGATAAGTTTTCTGCCCTGAAAACAGAGGTGGAATCCGCTGTTAATGAATCGCAGTTTTATCACGGCTTACGGCTTATTGACAAATTCATCCAGAATCCAGATAATCGCAACACCATTTATGATAATGTCGCCAGGGCATTATATAAAGAAACAGAAAATAAGGCAGAGGAGTCATTTGCGGAGATTATCCATGAAATAGAAGCCCTTCTGGCTAAAGACGCATTTATTGAAGCACGGAATTTATTATCAAAGCAGAAAGGAACCTATGGAGTTGAATGGATAGAAAAGCATATAATAGAGAAACTACGGTGGTTTGACGCCCAGAAGGAGAAAATAGAACTCGCACTTTTAGAAAAGGATGCACGGGTTTTTACAGAGACATATATTTCGTTACTCTGGTTATTACAGAGCGGACGGTTCAGTTATTTTGATGAGAAATTACAGGAAGCCCAGAACCTCTTCCAGACCAGGGAATACAAACAGGCACTCTCCAGGTTTATTCTCCCGCTGACAGCAGAGAAAAACCTCTTTCAGAAATTCATTGACCTCTTTAAGAGAAACAAACTTAGCCACAAAATACTGCAAGGACTGACAATTCTTTCCATAGACGAGACAAAAGAGATGACAGAAATTATCTTTAAGAGCGGATTGACGGTTAGATGGGAATTTATAAGCGCCTCAAGTTGGGCTGATTCCCTTGCTACGGCCTGGCCCATGACAGCCAAAGATTATGTGGAACTGGGAATGTTATGCATAAAAAGAGGTGGTGATGAAAAAAGAGCAGGTAAGTATTTTGACTTAGCACGTGAAAAAATATCAGAACTTAGTCCGGACTCAGAACCAAGGACATTATTAAAAGAATATAGACCTCTTCTGGGGAAAACAAACGGAGTAAAAAACCTTCGTGAAGAAGAGGCAAGACAGATAAAAAAGGATGCAGAAAAACTCTTTGATACCAAAAACTATACGCGGGCTTGGGAGGGC
>JAGUXD010000092.1 GCA_020062035.1 Candidatus Brocadiia bacterium
GGTATGAAGAGATTGTTCATTACAACGAGCCGATGAGCAAACATACTACTTTTCATATCGGTGGCAGAGCCAGGGTTTTTATAACTCCTAAAAACCTGTCTCAGACGCAGGAGATTTATAGATTATGTCACCGCAAAAAACTACCGATATATATTTTAGGTAAAGGCAGTAATATCCTTGTAAAAGATAAGGGAATTAAAAGTGTTGTGATAAAGCCAGAATGGCAAACCCTTAAAAGAGAAGGGAATAAAGTAACAGTATCATCGGCTTATCCTTTGTCGCGGTTGGTAAATGAGAGTGCTAAAATGGGTCTGAGTGGATTAGAACCACTTGCGGGCATACCTGGTACAGTCGGTGGAGCAGTGGTAATGAATGCCGGCGGTAAATATGGCCAGATTGCCGATGTGATAGAGTCAGTGCAGGTTATCAATAAAAACGGTATGACTAAAACATTTCGCGCCAGTAAGGGCGAACTTTATTTTGACTACCGCTATTCTAATCTACGAAATAAATTGGTTAGCGAAGTAAGTATAAAATTAAAGTTATCAACACCTGAAAAAGTTCGTAGATGTATCAAAGAAATATTAACCGAGAAGAAAAGGACTCAACCATTGAATGCTTGGAGCGCTGGGTGTGTGTTTAAGAATCAACCATGTTATAGCGTCGGTGCATTAATAGACCAGGCAGGGCTAAAAGGAACTGCTTGTGGCGGAGCAAAGGTCTCTACAAAACACGCTAATTTTATCGTAAATACCGGCAATGCAAAAGCAAAAGATGTTCTCGGATTGATTGATATTATCAAAAGAACAGTTTGTGAGAAGTTCAAGGTCAATCTGAAATTGGAAATAGAGCGGTGGTAATGACGAAAAGAAATCTACTGATTTCACAGATATGAATAACAATAATAACCTTTTGAGATTATTTCGCAAGAAGAAGTTGCGGATAGGAGTTTTGTTGGGTGGGTTTTCGTCAGAGAGAGAAATATCATTGCGTTCAGGCAATGCCGTAGCAAATGCGTTAATCTCTTTAGGGCATCCGGTTAAGGTCATTGATGTCAGGAGTCCATCTATAAATCCCGAGATTCTTCGGGATAATATTGACTTCGTATTTATTGCCCTGCATGGTAAATTTGGTGAGGACGGCACCTTACAAGGTGTTTTGGAGAAGACAGGAATTCCTTATGCTGGGTCAGATGCCAAGGCGAGTAAAAACTGCTTTGATAAATCTCTTGCTAAAAAGATATTTCAAAGATATAAAATATCGACCGCGCCGTACCTTAAAGTTCAAGGTTCAAGGTGCAAGGTTCAAGGTTTAGATGCTTTTAGTTATCCTGTTGTTGTGAAGCCCTGTAATGAAGGGTCAAGTGTTGGAGTATCTATTGCCAATAATGATAAGGAACTTAAAATCGCATTAAAAGAGGCATCTAAATATGATTCTAATATCCTGATAGAACAATATATCAAGGGGAGAGAAATAACCGTAGGAATTTTAGGTAATCGGGTATTGCCTTTGATTGAAATAAAACCAGTTAAGGAGTTTTTTACGTTCAAAGCCAAATATCAGGATAAGAAGACAGAATATATTGTAAATCCAAGGTTACAGGAAAAGGTAGTAAAATTGATACAAAAACATGCGCTAAGGGCGTATCGCGCCGCAGGTTGCTCAGGGTTTGCCAGAGTAGATACGATTTACTCGGATAAAATAGGGCCTGTGGTATTAGAGATAAATACAATACCGGGGATGACAGAAAGAAGTCTACTGCCCAAATCTGCACGGGCAGTAGGTATTGAATTTCCGCAGTTGTGTGAGAAGATTATTGAATTATCTTTGAAAAGATACAAAACCGTACCACAGATGAACGCAGATTGACACAGGTAACAAAAAACCAGGATGCACACAGATAAGAAATCTGTGTTTATCTGCCTCGACGTAACGTCGGGGGTCTGAGGTTTTAAAACCAATACGCCCGGCAAGATTTGAACTTGCGGCCTGCGGTTTAGGAAACCGCTGCTCTGTCCAACTGAGCTACGGGCGCATTAATCCTATTATACGATATTATAATCGCATTACAATAATTAAATATGCGTCTTATTATCCTCACTTTATTTATATCCTGCCTTATTTTGTCCTACGGGACAAGCGCCTTTGGTGAATTTGAGGGGAAAGTTTCATCCTATCTCTGGGCTAATCAAGGTGAATTTGTTATTGAAGGAAAACATCCTCAAATCCTGAATAACTGGAATATTTATCATCCAACAGATTCCCTGATGCCTTCTGGTAATATTTATATTTTTGAGGCAGATTACAATCAAATTATTTCTATAGACATTAGTTTTTATAGTGGTTTTATAAGAGGTGAGAAACAGCGATATATGGTGCATAATTCCGGGTACTATTTAACGGACTTGAGTTATAGTGAGGCCGAGGGTAGAAGTAGTTTAGGAAGCGCATCATTATATTATCGTCTTACAGGAAAAGACCTTGTCTCTATTTCACAATTGGATATCGGTATGGGTTATCTGAGATATAAGAATTCTGTTAGTTATAAAAACCCCTATATTGTCTACGATAGTTTTGACCCTTCAAACAATAATAAGAAACTTGCAGAAACATTAGAAAAATATGACATCTCTTATAATGGTCTTGATTTCAGAATAAAGGAGGAATTATATTTAACCAGGGATATTTCACTTACTTTTATGATAGGATATTCGCCTCAAATGAAAGCAAGATTATATTCTGTGAAGTATCCTGAACGAAGTCCATCAGAGCAGTCCCGACGCTATGTCAGGACAAAAGGCGATGGGGTGCAGTATGAAGTAAAATCTAATTACTACTTTACACCAAGATTTTCAGCCACATTCGGTTATAAATATCTTCTTCTCAGAACAAAGGGTAAAATATCCTCTGGCTTCTATCCGATGTTCAAGGATTCAGAAGAAGAAATAAAGAACCAGATGGGCGGGTTTCTATTAGGGTTAATGTATCATTTTTGATGGATTATCATTGACATTATATTTATAAGATATTAAATAACAACTATGACAGCACGAAAAGATATAAATATTAGATTTAACACCTCAGCAGAAATGTCGCGGGCGGTTTTTGAGTTGATAAATAAAATTCTATTCAATGAAATAATTGACGAGGATATCAAGCGAAAATTTATACTCGCCATCGGAGAGGCATTGGATAATGCGGTTATTCACGGAAACAAATTCTCCCCAGATAAATTTATAGAAATAGAATATGTTTCTGACTCATCCAAAATTTCCTTCACCGTATCAGATGAAGGAGAAGGATTTGATTATCCCAGACATTTAGAGATTCCACTTATGGAGTTTGAGGCGCCTAAATTAATAGAAAAAACCGTCAAATATGGCTCACCTGGTGGATTAGGGTTGGCGCTTATCAGAAAATGTTCTAACAAGGTCGTTTTTGCTCCGCCCGGTAATAAGATTACTATTATAAAGTATTTATCCTAATAAACAAATTATTTGTTGGGCTGAATCCGGTACTCCCAATGACTCCTCGCCCAGTGGGAGCAGAGCGGGAGCAAAGGCAGGCATATCAGTCAAGAATTTATCTAAAATACCTTTTAATTCCTGAGAGATAAATTTTTGGTCTATAGTAATACCGGCGCCCAGCCGCTCAACTTCATACGCATTGAAAAACTGGTGATTCTCACTGGAATAAGAATATGGCACAAGAATCATTGGAATACCGAAAAGAGACATTTCAGCAATAGCAATCCCCCCTGCCCGAGTTAAAGCAAAATTACTTGCAGAATAAATAATACCCATATCTTCACTGAATGGTTTTACCAGTGCTTCTATTTTTGCCTTTTGATACAGTTGTCTAATAACAGGGAAATCCTTTTCGCCCGTGAGATGAATAATCCCCAATTGGTCTGATAGTTTTTTTAGGTATTCCATATTTTCTATAACTGCCTGATTTAATGCCTCGGCACCCTGACTTCCACCGAGAATCAACCAAATATTCTCTTTAGATAGGTTGAGTTTTTTACGAGCATCTTCTCTGGATAAATTCATTGCCTGACATATTTCCTTACGGACCGGGCTTCCAGTAATTTTTATGTTTTTTCTATTCCGTAGATACCGAATGGATTTATGCCACTGACAGAATACATATCTTGCAAAAGGGCTGAAAAGGCGGGTGATTTTGCCGGGCAAAACATTCTGCTCTAATAGAACAAATGGAATTCTTAATACCAGCGCTATTATTATAGAAGAAAATGAGCCATAACCACCTAATCCAACAATTATTCCCGGTTTGAATCGCCTGAAATAACCTAATGTAAAATATAAAGAGAGAAACAAGGTTATTAAGAATTTGATAACTGATAGGGGATTCGTAAATCGCGGCAATCTTGGAGAAGGTGCTATACGAAAATTTAATTGATATTGAGTAAGTTGCTGTCTGTCAAATGCACGGTTAGTACATAGAAAAAGTATTCCATCCTTAGATACTTTATTAGATAATAATAAATCCTGACTGAGTGAAATGCCGGGAAAAAGATGACCGCCTGTCCCACCTCCAGCAAAAATAATTCGCATATTAATTATTGGGGTTCGTATTACTAAAATCACATAAAACTAAGTTGCTCTGGCATCACGCTTCAGCGGGATGCCAGAGTCCCGCCTTGGCGGAATGATATTATCTATACAAAGACCAATAAATAGTATAGGATGAGCAGTAATTTGTTACAACAAATTTATTGACCCCGTTAGAAATACTTGATTAAAATATAGAAAAGTAGAGACAATTATTA
>JAGUXD010000024.1 GCA_020062035.1 Candidatus Brocadiia bacterium
CTATCTTTAATTGTGCGAATAATTTTGACAGGATAATATTAAATGTTATAAATAACTTACCTTAACTTCTGGTGGAATTATGCCGGTAATAATATTAAGGGTAGGATTAAAGAAGGATATTTGGAGCAATTATGTCAAACCCATCGCTCCAGGAAAATTATCAGAAAATTCCTAATGTTACTTTTATGTCTGAAGAGTTTAAAAAACTATCTGAAGAATGTTACCTCGGTCGCTACAAAGAATTAGAAAAAGACCTTGAGGATTTTATTCGTAATAATAAAGAAACAATAAAGAAATTCAAAGAAAGCGAACTGGAGAATTTAGTAGATACTATGCCTACAGATGAATTAGCGATAAAATTATACATCATAAAAACCCGCACGATAAATCCATCTACCGAGATTAAAAAAGAGTTGGAAGAAATAGAGAAAGAAGTCTGGTATCAGGGCGAGAAACTTAAATCTCCTGCAGACAGAAACAAGATAGCAATAGAATGGTGTCGGGTTCACGCACCCGGCTGGCGCGATAACTGGGTGATGACGGCTCTTTATGTCTTTGAGCATAATAAAGAACACTACCTTAAACTATTCCAAGAGTAATTTTCCCTTCTAATGAAACCCCTTCAGGTAGATTATGAGCATTTTACAAATATAAAAATTACTGTAAAAAAGTCTGCAATAGAAGACTACCGACTTGATATCTACCTTACCAAGCGATTTGGGGAATATTCCCGTAATCTAATCCAACGCTTCATCAGGGATAATTTGGTTTTAGTTAATAATCGTCCAGCGAAACCGTCTTATCAATTGCATCATGGTGACATTATCCTTATTAAACTGCCCGGCTTGATAAAACCACAGATGGTTGCTGAAGATATTCCGCTTGATATTATTTATGAAGATGATGATTTCATCGCCATTAATAAACCGCCAGGAATGGTTGTTCATCCGGCTGGCGGGAATTGGAAACATACCCTTGTAAATGCCCTTCTTCACCACTGCGGGACATTGCCAATGCCGTACATACCCAGAGGAATAAACCCCAAAAATAATGATATGCCGATTTATCGGCCGGGTATTGTCCATCGGTTAGATAAAGATACCAGCGGCATTATTTTAGCCGCAAAGAATGTCCAGGCACATTTTAATTTAGCCGGGCAATTTGAAAGACGTAAGATAGAAAAAGAATACCTCGCTTTAGTGGAAAAAGATATCAGGTTTGACTCTGATGTAATAGAAAAACCTTTAGGACGACATCGGGTTATCTACAGAAAAATAGCAGTCCGTAAAAAAGGCGAAGGTAGAGAGGCGGTCTCTCATTATGAGGTGATAAAACGATTTAACAAGTTCACCTTCATCAAAGTTATGCCAAGAACAGGCAGGACCCATCAAATCAGGGTGCATCTGGCATCCATAGGTAATCCAGTTGTCTGTGATAATACCTACGGAATTCGTAAAGAACTTTATCTGTCTGATATAATTCCAGAAACATCAGAAGATGATAATAAAGTCATATTAAGGAGACAGGCGCTTCACGCATCAAAATTGACATTCTATCATCCGAAAACTAATCAGAAGATAACTTTAGAAGCACCTCTGGCAGATGATATTAAGGCAACACTTGATATTTGGTTCTTCACGGAAAAGTGTGGGTAATATGGAAATTATTTCAGTGTTCTGGCACGGTATTTGTCCGCCAAAGGCGGGAGATAAGAAGGATGTCGTCCCGATGCCCCGATGAAATCGGGGCCGGGGTCTGTGGTTACGGAGTTTTCTTGAGTAAGATTCCTGAATGAAATGAGACCCAATAAATCCTGTTTATCGGAGTTATTCAGAATACATAATATCCACGCTAATTCAGCACTTGGGCAGAACTTTTTAATAGACCCTAATTTCCTTAACTATATTGTTAATTCAGGCGGTTTTAGAGAAAATGATATTCTTCTGGAGATAGGCTCGGGTCCGGGTATCCTGACAAATTTATTAGCACCAAAGGTCAGCAAAATCTGGGCAGTAGAGATTGACCATAAATTATTCGCAATATCTAAAGAATTATTTGGACATCTTAATAATGTAGTTTTTATCAGAAATAATATTCTAAATAAGAAGCAAGATGGCTTAAACCCTGAGGTGTTATCTACAATCAGAGCGGATATAGAAAAACCATTGAGAGTAATCTCTAATCTGCCGTATAAGACAGCCGTGCCTATAATAATGGCTCTTTTAGAAGGCCGTCTGAGGCTTACTGCAATGCTTTTAATGGTTCAAAAAGAGATTGCTCACCGACTTATTGCAGTTCACTCTGAAGACAATTATGGGGCAGTGAGTATCCTATGTTATTATCTTGCCAGAATAAAGATTCTGCGAAAGGTTCCACCTGATGTCTTCTGGCCAAAACCTATGGTCTATTCCACACTTATTTCTGTAATACCGGACTATAGGTTTCCGCTTCCCAGAGAACAATATTTCCTATTTAAGAGTTTTCTAAGAGAGGTCTTTGCTTATAGTCGTAAAACCATTAAACAAGCATTATTAAAGACCAATAGAGCAGACAAGACACAAATAGAAAAGATATTATCTCTATCAAGGATAGAAATCTCAAGGCGCCCGAAACAAATTACACCTGAAGAATATCTGGGACTATTTCATAATCTTAACCCGTATCCGCCATCCCAGTGGGATAAAGAATTTATAATCCCGCTAAGGCGGGACAGGAAAACAATCCCGATGTAACATCGGGACTGGTCTCCTTATAATATCCCGATGGACATCGGGACTTGTTTATTATCCTGCAGTTAGATATTTTTTAGTTCTCCTTCTTATGTCCCAATTGGATGACGGCTATGGGTTATTATTTATGCAGACAGGACAGGCCTTCCGGACGGGACCGACTGGGCTGGTGACACACCTGCAGATGAAACCCGCTAAATATTTGACGCACAGGGCGGAGTTTTTGTAAAATAGTATTATATAAAAACCGATTTCTTATGTCCCCAGATTTCAGAAGAGACGATACCCTTACTGACAATGGACGATATAGTGCTCCGAGGAGAGCCCTGAAGAGAGCCCCGAGTAGAACCCCGAATAGAGCCCTGAGTAGC
>JAGUXD010000116.1 GCA_020062035.1 Candidatus Brocadiia bacterium
TAAGAAAAATAGTGACAAAAGGAGGTGAAGAGATATAATTTGGGTATAAAGATGGTTCCTTCAGATATCTTGACTATTTTTCGGCTGTCATAGTAAGATATCTGTAACTTTTTAGACAGCCTGTAATGGGATAAATAAAGTATTCTTTAAATGAAGCGATTGATTTCTCTTATTATAGGATTGCTTATCTGTGTTTCTTTCCTTCCGCAAGTTTTCGGAACTTCCGCAGGCTGGCAGGTTCTGAAGACCGAGTATTTTGAGATTTTCTACAAAGGAGGTTATGAAACAAATGCAAAAGAGGTTCTTGAGGTTCTGACCGTTTATCGTGATAATGTCAAAAAACTTTCTGGCGTTGAGATTCCTAAACTGCGTGTGGTCATTGAAGACATCGGCACACTCTCTAACGCATCAGCTGACCCGCTTAATCCTAATATCCATCTGTTTGTTTATCCTCCAGGAACCACGGCTGGTGGAATGCCGGGGATTGGATACGGCGAAAACTGGTGGCGTATGGCAGGTCTGCACGAATCTATTCATATCGCACAAGTTACCCAGACCCGCGGATTCCCAAAGATATTAACGACATTATTCGGTAATGTTTTCTCGCCTAATTTAATTGTTCCTAATTGGATTGCTGAAGGTGTTACTGTTTCCGGCGAATCACAATTGTCTTTATATGAAGGAAGAGTGCGGGATGGCTTTTTTGATGCGGTTCTTCTTTCACAACTCCAGAGTAATAAATTCCCATCGCTTTTAGAGATGACTTATACGCCTTTTGATTTTCCCACTATCGCAGGCGGATGTTATCTATATGGTGGACTCTTCCTGAATTACTTAAGAGAAAAATACGGACAGGATAAACTGAATGAGTTTTTTCATCATCAGGGCGGATTATTTCTCGGCTGGTTTCTGGGCTGGCTTTTTCCGTCTCTCGGCATAGACGATGCCGCAAGAATGACCTACGGAAAACCTTTTGAACAACTCTTAACTGAATGGAAAGAGCATTGTTTAGCCCAGAGCAAAACATTTGCCATAGACGGTAACGCAATCACTTCTGACAAGTTAACAGTCTACTCAGACTTGTTGTCGGATAGCGATTATATTTATTATATCAAGCGAGAGAGCAGGAAAACCGGGGCTTATTGTCTCTATGAGTTTGAGAAAATCTTACGCCGAAATATCTTCTCCCAACAAGAACAGGAACTAATCTCTACGACCTCTTCTTTTAGCACCAGACCACAGATATCTGACAATAAATTATATTATAGCGTCTATGACTTAAAAAGAGGTTTTGCCAATTCTACCCTGTTGAACTTTGGTTATATCTCTAATCTCCACTGCAGGGATTTAGTCACGGGAAAGGACAGTATTTTATTCAGAGATGGATTTCGTTCATTTACTGTCATGCAGGGTGGCGAGATACTTTATTCCAAGGACCGACAGGACAAGTTCGGCTCGGAAATATATCTCTTTTCTTCAATCACCCAGCAGAAACAACTACTTGCAGAACTTGATTATCTCATAGACCAGATAGTATCTAACGATAAACACTTTGTTGTTTCTGCCCGTCCTAACTGGCAGAACTGGGGAATCTATCTATTTGACCGTAATACCCTTACATTAAAAGAGATAATCAATACCGCTTATGCTGAGACGAATCCTTCTATCGCAAATAATAAATTACTCTTCGTTGCCAATTACGAGAAGACCTATCGTATATATGCGTATGATTTAGTTGACGGAAAATTCTATCAACTGACCACCGGCAGTTTTGCCCATTTTCCCACGGTTCACAATGATGAGTTATATTTTGTGGGATTAAATAGTGCTGGCACAAACTTATATCACAAACCAATTATCTTCTCAGAAATAACACAGCCGTATTATCAAAGCCCAGAAATCCATGACCTAAAAATATCACTTGCCCCTACACAAGGAAGTTATTTTGATGTGCTCAAAACCGCAACCCCCTCTATTAGATTGCCTATCTTGGGTAAAAATCCTGGTGCTTTTCTTTCGGGCTATGATGTAACTAATGAACATTCTTACGAAACAATTGTGAGGTTTGGGCAATCACCATCTTATTCGCTTTTATACGAGAATGCTTCCTTAAAACCGCTTAGACTTGGCGTGGAAACAGAGAGAAAGAATGGTGAACAGGATAATAAAGTTTATGCTAATTATCCGTTGTATCTAAGTAATGAGCCCGGACTTTCTTATCTTTTTCCTTTATTGGAACTTATATTAGACGAAGAAGGAACCAAGACATATAAGAAATTAGCACCGGGGATAGGAGCCGGCTTTCGTTACCCAAAATGGCGGATTCAGAACCGGTTGAACTATGTAATAGAAAATAAGATGTGGGATTCAATAGAAAATACCGCTGTCTTCTCTTATTATCTTAACCCACCAAAGATTTTTGGAGGGACCCTTGAGCCGGAATGGGGCAGTGAATTAAAAACCATTTTATATCTCTTCAATAATCAGGAGAAGACAGATTTAAGGGACTTAGAAATTCGTGGTTATTGGCTTGGGGATGCCATCAGAACAAGATGTGGAGGGACATTTGCATTAGAATATTCTTTGCCTGTGTTTAAATCTCGTTGTGGCTCCTGGAACCCTAATATCTTCTTGGAGGATGTATCTTTGGTTGGGTTTAGTGATATCGGCTTTGGTGAAGGGGTGAAATCAATCTATAGCGCAGGCGCAGAACTCAGGATAGAAGCCGCCTTGGGCTTTTCAGTGAAATTTATTCCAACCTTTGGGCTGGTCTTTGACAAAGAAGGCAAAATGACCCCTTATATTATGTTCTATCTTACCCAGAATTCTTTCGGGGGCAGAGGCAAAACAAATTCTACAGTAATAAGTAAATAATCCCGTGAGGTCCCGCTTTAGCGGGATGTGGTTAGATTTTTCTTGATAATAAGTAAATATGTTGATAAGTTTATAAATAGAAAACCCCTGATATTCATCGGGGGATTAGAAAGTGAGGTATGATATGACGAATATAAAAAAACAGCGAATGGTTCAGGCAAACCTTCGAATAAAAGACATTCCAAAACGATGGTATAACATTATTCCTGACCTACCGGAACCGTTACCACCGCCGAAAGACCCTGAAAAAGGTGAGTCGCGCCTTGCTAATCTTCCTAAAATGCTTCTGAAAGAATGTCTCGGCCAGGAGATGTCAATGAAACGATGGATTGATATTCCGGCTGGTGTTACAGAACTTTTCCATAAGGCAGGGCGTCCGCGTCCGCTCTTCCGTGCCCATAATCTTGAGAAAAAACTTGATACACCTGCTCGTTTGTATTACAAAGCCGAGTTCTTTTCGCCGACGGGCAGTCATAAGGTAAATACTGCGTTGGCTCAGTGTTATTATGCGAAAAAAGAGGGCTATAAACGGGTTGCTACCGAGACCGGCGCCGGTCAATGGGGCACCGCACTTGCTTATGCCTCGGCTCTTACAGGCCTTAAATGTACTGTTTACTGGGTGAGAGCAGTCCATGATTGGAAAAAGGACAGAAAAACCTTTATGCAACTACTCGGCGCAGAAGTTTATGCGTCTCCGTCCCAGAAAACAGAATTCGGCAGGTCACTCTACGAGAAGGACCATAAACATCCCGGCTCTTTAGGTATTGCCATTTCCGAAGGTCTTGAAGATGCCACAAAAAACCCTGAAGCCATTTATTGTCTGGGCTCTGTTCTGAACCATGTCCTGATGCATCAAACCATTATTGGACTTGAGGCACAGAAACAATTTGAACTCTTTGATGATTATCCTGATGTGATAATATCCTGTTTAGGTGGCGGTTCTAATTTCGGTGGTTTTGCCATACCATTTTTAGGTGATGTGTTGACCAAGAAAAAGAGGATAAAATTCATTGCGGCACAGAGCGCCGTAGCGCCAAATCTTACCGGCGAATATAAATACGATTTCGCAGACCACGCAGAACTTACTCCACTACTTAAGATGTACACCATCGGACACCACGCCACTATGCAACCTATCAAGGGTGATGGGTTGCGTTATCACGGCTGCTCCCCTATTCTAAGTTTATTAAAACATAA
>JAGUXD010000107.1 GCA_020062035.1 Candidatus Brocadiia bacterium
GACGGTCTGCCTGTCCGCCTGTCTGACGGTCTGCCTGTCCGCCTGTCTACTGGCTGACCGGCCGACTGACTGACCGAATTATCCCATAATTGGCGGCATTGATAACGTCGGATGTCCTGTCTTCTGCAGGTGGGCAATTACTTCCTCCTCGGTAGTTGCCACTGTTTCATCTGCAATCATATCCAAAAGGTCAGGAACACCTTCATCTTTGGAGCGTTTATTAAAAAGTTCCTTTATTTCCTCTTTGAGTGTCTTAGGCATCCAGACCAATCGTTTAATACCACCTTCGGCGACAATAAATTTCTTACTGACGATATAACGTTTGCTGTGTCCGACAAAGCCGGGCAGTTGTTGACCTCCACCGATTGTTCCGGCCAGGGTGGAGAATTTCATTCCAGATGGTGTCATTCCTGAGAACTCGCGATTTACGCTCATTACGCCATTAGCCGCGGGCAGAACCGCCGCGATACATTCAAAGCACCCGCAGGAGGTCATCGGCTCATTCATAATACTATAGGCGCTCATTGCCGAGATTGCCTTACGCGATACCTGATACACGAAATCATTTACACCTTTCCATTGCCCTCTTGAAGCATTTATGGTATCTCCTTTCTGCACGGGCTGATTTGGACCTCTCGGGTTAATCTCAAATGCCGCCTTGCAGGTGAACCAATTATATGAGCCACACAGCCCTGTCCTCTCAGGTGAGATCACACAGACATGTGTTGGTGCGAAACTCTGACAGAGTGTGCAGGAGTAATAAGTATCACTAACTTCATCAGTCATAGAACCGACCCGCTCATCGCGTTTATGATAAACTTTTCTTGCAACCTCACGCTCTCTTGAAACATCTTCTTGTTTGGTATAAATTCTTACCTGAACCTTATCCAAAATAGAGGCGAACTCGTTATGAAATTGGGCATGGATAATGGTACCAAGATGGGCGATCTTAAAACCCTTTGATTTGGCTTCTTTACTGATTCGCATCCAGATACTATCGCGTTGGCCCATATGAAAGACGCCCTGGGGTTCATTGAGGAAATTATGAAGCCGTCTTTCCAGAATCGGCTCAAAATCCTCCTGCATCTTCCTGCCTGATACTTCTGCGACAATACCAAGCGGTAATTGTGTGCCTTCTTTTATATCCGTAATCTCGGGCCCGATTACTTCAATTTTACCATCAGTTACTTCATTTACACCCTTGGTCGTAACGAATTCAAATGCCGTGGTTTTCTGTCCACCCATTTCAAGATAAGTGTCCTCGCCACGAATCCTTTCACCTTCAAATGCTGGACCATAAGAAACCGGAATCGGGATTTTGGTGATATGAAGTTTTAGGCCCCTGACCTCAATGGCTTTGGTTATCATCTGGTCCGGCGCAACTGGTGAAACGACATGTTCATAGGTGCAAACTCCAGTAGGTAAGATTTTATCAATATCTCTTTCAGAGATGGTTGGGAAGCCGTAGTTAATCGCGCCAGCGGCTTGAGCGTGTTTTTCATCATCCACTTCACCAAATGCCAGGACGAATGCAAAGATACGATTCTTGTTATATTTCAGATTTCTGGCGAAATCGCCTGGTTTAACACCGCCGAATGAAAGTGCCGCACGGGTGGCAAATCCGAGTGCGTGAATAGTTGCAGTTACATCACTACCAAATGGTACCAGCCGTGTTTCCCAGCCCATCTGAACCCCTGACTCGCGGAGTTGGTCTGCCATACTTTTTCCATTATTTGCAGCGGACATAAAAACATAGAGATTCTTTTCCTGCAACTCACGGGCAATCTTGACAGCGACTTCTTTAGAAGGACAGGTACCGACACAGGCCGCAAAGCCCGGTGCAGAACCATCCACGAACTCAATACCGCGTTTACGCATAATTACATCATCTGCCGCACCAAGCCAAAAATTGTCTTCATCAGGACAATTTTCTGCAACCACATAAGGTAATGGCTCTTGCAGATATTTTATTGCTTCTATGATTTCATCCGCAAAGAGCGTTGCCATTCCACAATCAAGAGTATGACCGAGATATGGAACCCATAGTTTTTCCGTTGGAATTGGGTGAAGTAGTTTCTGTGCTTCTTTTAGAAGTGCTTTCAATTCTCCTAATCTGGTAATATTCATTCCCAACATTCCGTGAGAGATGGGCAAATAATAACCGGTATTAGGAAATTCCACCTTCTTATCAGGTCCGTATTTATTCAGTGCATCCTGTAATTCTTTTTCGGCGCGGGCGACTAATTTATGCGCACCACGAATGGCTCTCGTAGCAATTAGTTTGGACATAATCTGCTCCTTGTCTGTTGGTCTGCCGGTCTTCCTATCTGCCGGTTGACCGCTTGACTGGCCGACCGGCTGACCGACTGACCGGTAGACCGTCTACACCTCCAGTGCTCTTCTGGCTTCCATATCATAAAGCACCCGTTCTTTTGCTTTTAGAATCCCGAGAGTTTCTCTTTTCTTATTAATATGGTCAATAATCAATGATGCCATTTTACTTGCGTCTGGCTCAAATGCCCATCTGCCTTTATAGGTCTGTTCATATTCCTTAAACAAATGATTGGTCAGGGCTTCGCTACCAGTAGTGGGCCAGGTTGTGCCAAAGACCACAAGCGCACCTGATGCCACAAAGTATTGTCCGATAGCAATGGCTTTTTCGCTCATCCATTCAGGGGCACAGCCCGCGACCGGTAAATCAGAAATGTCCGTTCCCAGATCGCCTTCTCTGACCATTTCGGAACATGCAACAAGTATTCTGCTGTTATCCACACAAGAACCGCAGTGAAGGACCGGCGGCATACCGACTGCATCACAGACCTCGCGCAAGCCCTTACCAGCTGCTGACACGGCTTCTGGTATCATCAGCCCCTCCTTAGCACAGGCAATTGCCGAACAACCGGTCTGGACAACCAGGATATCGTTCCCGATTAGTTCTTTCACAAGATTGAGATGATTTTTATCGTGCGTTGTTCTGGGATTATTACAGCCCACGACACCCACGACGCCACGGATTCTTCCATTAATAATATTATCATTAAGCGGACGATAAGAAGCACGGAATGAGCCACCTAACATATAATTAATGGTCTCGTGCGAAAATCCTGCAATCAGGTCCATCTTATTAGCAGGGATTCTTGTTTCGCCTCTTCTGGTATAATTTTCTACTGCGGTCATAATTATTTTCTTTGAGATATTTACGGCATCGTGTTCGGAAAACTCAATATGTTCAGCGCCCGGTATCTTTGCCTTAGGATTAGTGGTAATAATCTTGGTATGGAAGCATTTGGCTAAACTTGGTAGTGCCTGCATCACGCACTGGACATCAACAATCATTGCTTCAACTGCACCTGTAAGAATAGCAATTTCCTGTTGCAGGAAATTGCCACCTATTGGAATGCCATGTCTTAAAAGAATCTCGTTACCGGTGCAACACATACCAGCGAGATTGATTCCTCTGGCACCCTTTTGTTTGGCGAGATTAACCAATTCGGGGTCGCGCGAGGCACGGACAAGCATCTCAGCCAGAAGTGGCTCGTGGCCGTGTATAATAATATTTACCTCATCCTTTTTAAGAACGCCTAAATTTGCCTGTGCGCGAAGTGGAATGGGAGTCCCGAACATAATATCCTGCAGTTCGGTAGCAATCATAGAGCCGCCCCATCCATCTGCTAATGCACAGCGAGTTCCCTGAAGCATGATATTCTTATAATCCTGGTCAACCCCCATGGCAGTACGATGCATCAATTCTACCACTTCACGGTCAACACCTCGTGGTGCGACGTCTAAATCCTTCCAGAGTTGCTGTCTCCTTTGAGGTGCTCTTTTAAGAAGTGTCACTTCACCTTCTTGCTTACTGAATTCAGCGAGACATTTTAGACCAAGTTCTTCAGCGATTTCTTCTTTAGACCTGCCTTCGGTTTTGACACCAAAATCATTAGCCAGGGCTTTTAGTTTTACCTCGTCTTTAATCTCATAACCTGGAACTTTTTTACAAGCCGTGGCGAGAAAGGTTCGGGCAACCTCTCTGCCGTGGTCAGAGTGTGCCGCGGTGCCTGCGGCAATCGCTCTGGCGAAATTGCGTGCTGAGACAGTATTGACATCAGCACCGCACACGCCCAAACTTTCTTCTGGTTTTTTAGGATTAAACCGGCAGGGTCCCATATAGCAATGCTTGCAACAACTACCTGTAGCGCCAATCGGGCAGGGCTTGACTTTTAACGCCCGCTGAAATGCCGTGTCATAATTACCAGCTGAGGTATATTCCAATATCTCTGTCGTTGCCGGGCAAACCGAGTGTTCTTTTATCCCTTTGGGCTTTGTCTCTTCTTTTACAATTGTACTCATTATCACCACCTCGTATAATGTTCACCGCAGAGGCGCAGAGAAGAAAACTATTATTTATTTCTCTGCGTCTCGGCGGTGATGGTTATAGAATGTCTTTCTCCAAATATGTAATTATAGAGTTAAATTCTTTTGTAAATTCAGGTGGAAAATCCAATCCTTCTTTTCTGTCTAATTTAGCAATAAAGTCAGAAAATGATATATCCCCAAGCAAAGGGATTTTGTCAAGATATTTAAGGATAAATTCTTTGTCTTGCAGTGATTTGGTTTTGTTAGCAATCGCAACCACCCTTTTTATGCCGATTTGATGAGCAAGGGTTTTTATTCGCTGTGCGGTCCGGAGAGAGCGAAATCCCGGTTCAACTATTGTAATCATCCAGTCAACAGCATCAGCCGTAGAGCGTCCTAAATGTTCTATCCCGGCTTCCATATCTATAATGACCCGCTCATTGCGCTCAAGTAAGAGATGTCTGATAAGCGATTTAATCAAGGCACTTTCAGGACAGGCACAACCACGACCGGCGGTTTTTACGCCACCCATTACTAATAATTTGATGCCGTTATGTTGATGAGCAATCTTATCTGGTAAGTCATCTACTTTAGGATTGAGCGAGAAAAGTTGCCCGATGGTTCCAGGCTTAGCACCGGTTCTTTCTTCTATCAATTCAGACATCTCACTTAAAGGGATGATTTTATCTGGCTCTGGAAAGAAAAGTGCGCCTGCTAAACTCGGCACAGGGTCCGCATCTATGGCTAATACC
>JAGUXD010000179.1 GCA_020062035.1 Candidatus Brocadiia bacterium
ACTTCCAAATCCGCTTCCAGGACTGCCTTCAGGTCTGCTTCCAACTCCACTTCCAGGACCGCTTATAGGTCTTGTTCCAGGTCTGCTTATAGGACGACTCCCGGTTCCACTTCCAGAACGCCTTCCATGTCCGCTTATAGGTGCGATTTCAAGACCGCTTTCAAGTCCGCTTCTAACTCCGATTTCAAGTCAGATTACAATACTGGTCCCAATTCCCCCTTATTAAAGGGGGCGAGGGGGTTGTTATCCATTACGGGATCCCGTTATGGACAACCCCCTTTATCTCCCTTTTTTAAGGGGGATTATTCCACTCGGTCCGAAGGACTCCTTCGGAGCTATACCGCAAGAAAAATTACCATAAATCTGCTAAACTTATCTCTCCTAAAAGCCGATAATAGATGATAAGTTATTACAATATGAAATTAGCCAGATTGACATTAGATGGTTTTAAGTCCTTCGGGCATCGTACTGAAATAGGTTTTGATAATGGTATCACGGTCCTGGTTGGTCCTAATGGATGCGGGAAAAGTAATGTCGTTGATGCGATTAAATGGGTTCTTGGTGAGCGCAGTGTAAAGTCTCTTCGCAGTGAAGAGATGCTTGATGTTGTTTTCAACGGTGCCGCAAGCACCAAGCCAGCCGGCTATGCCGAGGTTTCACTTTCATTTACCAATTCTAATGGGCGAGCGACTGGGGCCCCCATCCCTTTAGATTATGAGGAAATTACCATTGCCCGTCGGCTTTATCGCTCCGGCGAGAGCGAATATCTTATCAATAAGCAACCCTGTCGGCTTAAGGATATTCGTGAACTCTTTATTGGCACAGGGATTGGAATGGAGTTTTATTCCATTATTGAGCAGGGACGGATTGAGGTGATATTAAGAGGCAGTCCGGCAGAGCGACGCGAACTATTAGATGAAGCAGCCGGGGTCAGTAAATATAAGGCGAAACGACGGGAAAGCGAGGCAAAACTTGAGCGCGTTGAGCAGGATTTAACACGGCTTCAGGATATCCTCCACGAGGTCAGACGCGGAATTCGCTCTATTAAAATCCAGGCCACAAGAGCCGAAAAATATAAAAATACCCTGGAAGAACTTAAGACCAAAAAGACCGAGTTAGCACTCCATACTTTTCACCAATATTATCAAAAACAGTCCGAAATAACGGGCAAACTTTCTGAACTAAAATCTTCCTGTGCACAAGTAGATTTAAGACTACGAGAAGTAGAAAATGCTCTTATTGCCACAGATAAAGAGATTCTTCAGATAGATGATAAGATTGCAAACCAGCAAGGTGAACTGGTCAACTTAAGCGTTCGTTCTTCACAGACCCGCCAGATGATAGAATCAGATACCATCAGGCACAAGGAATTAGTTGCTGATGAAGAAAAGACCAGACAGAATATCGCGGGCCTTACTCAAAAAGCCATTGAACTTCGCAGTCGTCTTGTTGAAATAATGCAAACTTACGAGGCACTTAAACACGAGGCAGATGTACTTAGAGAAACCATTGATGAAAAGGATACCCTTTATAAACAGATAAGCGAGGAATTAGAGACACTTATTAAACATACCGAGACCAAACGAAATGAGGTATTTCAAGCAACTCACAAGAGAGCACAGTATCAAAATGAGATATCTCTTGTCCAGAGCGAGATTAAGGAACTTTCCAATCGCCGTGAAAAGTCAAGCCAACGGCTTAAAGAGATTAACGACGAGAGCGAAGAGATTAAAGAGAATAAGACAAAATTAGAAGCCACTTATAAAGAGATTGCTAATCGGGTCAATAAATTAAAAGAAGAAATCGCGCATCGGGAACTTGTTATTAAGGCACTGAAGAACGACCTGGCGACTCTTAACAACGAAATAGGCATTGCAAAAGAGGAATTTAACAGAGCGGAGTCCCGTAAAGATGCATTAGAGGATCTAGAGAGCCATTATGAAGGATGCTCAAACGGCACAAAGGCAGTCTTAACTGCTAAAGCGAATATTTCAGACGGTATCTATGGGCTTGTGGCTGATATTATTATAATAAGACCTGAATATGCCAATGCCGCAGAGGCCGGCTTAAAAGGGCTATCTGACGCAGTCATTGTCAAATCACAGGAGGATGCACTAAAAGTCATCCGGTTTGTGAAAGACAATCAAAAAGGACGTATCAGCGTTATTATTTTAGAGAAACTCAAGGAATTCTCTTTACGGGCGCCTCTTGTCTCTCATCCCCAGATAAATTCTATTGTCGGCTATGCAGATAATATTATTCAAGAGATAAAATTAGACAATGTTTCAGGCCAAACCAAGTCTGCTTTGGCAAGGTTCTTACTTGGCAATTATCTTCTGGTTGATACTTTAGAGACCGCTAAACGGGTTCTTGAAGAGCGTCTTTATAACGGTTCTATTCTTACTCTACAAGGTGAAATTATTTCATCAGATGGTTTTATGGCCGGCGGCTCGCAGGAAGCCGCATCCGGGCTTATCATCAGAAAAACCGAACTTCGTTATCTTCAGGATAAAGTCCTCTCTTTATCAGAACAACTCAAAAATTTAGAACTGCTCCAGAGCGACAAACAAGCAGAGATAGAAACCGAAGAAGTAAAAGCCCAGAACATCAGAAACGCAATTTATGATGCTAAAATTGAAGCAATAGAAACAGAAAAATCCATCTCGGAAATAGAGCGTCGGCTTTCTATTATCTATAAGGAAATAGAAATACACAATTTAGAAAAAGCACAAGTAGAAGCACAAATCGCTTTGCTTTCTGAAAAAGCCGTTACCATCGCTACTGTCATCAAGGAGTTGGAGGGCTCTATTAGCCGGCTCTCGGCAGAGATTGAGCAGATAAATAACTCCGGAAACGAATATCTCCAGAAAAAACAATCTGTAGAAATAGAACTCACGGAATTAAAGATAAAACAGGCAAAGACACTTTCTAATAAAGAGCACTGCTTATCCCAGCAATCGCAATTAAACAGCGATATTTCTCAATTAGAACAGACCCTGGATTCTTTAGTTCGGTCTCTTGAAGAGATAAAAAATCGGGTTTCTGAATTATCTTATAAGATTGAGTCAGATGAGATATTGTTGAAAGACCTCGTTCGCGAACAGGGGAAAACCCAGGAAGTAATCAGTTCTCTTAAGGAGAATCTACAGGTCGCGAAAAATAACTTCGCAGAGCAGAAATCCGAAGAAGAGCGAGTCCTGTCAGAAATCCAGCGCATCCAGAAACAGATACAGGAATTGAGTTTTACAGAGAGAGAATGTTCGCTTTTGATAGACAATCTCTGCGAGAAACATAAAGAAGAAACCTCGGTCTCTTTACGAGAATTGTATTTATCATATCACCCACAGTCCCGCCTGGGCGGGACACCTGAAGCCGGAGATACTGATTCATCGGAGAATTATGAGCAAATAAGCGCATCCATTGAGGAACTCAAAAAGCGATTATCTGAGATGTCAGATGGTGTAAATCTTTCTGCTATAGATGAGTTAAAGTCATTAGAAGAGCGCAATCAGTTTTTATCTCGTCAGGAACAGGATTTGATTAAGGCAAGAGACGACCTGCGGGATTTTATCCGCAAGACCAATCGCGAATGCAAAGAACGATTTGAGAAGACCTTTGAACAGGTAAATGAAAACTTCAATCATCTCTTCAGAAAACTATTCGGTGGCGGAAAGGCAGAGTTGGTATTGGAAAAACCACAATTAGTGGCAAGACCAGAAGCGACGACTAATCAACCATGCCAGGAAGATACCACAGAAACAACGAGCCAGAGTGAACCAAAGGAGCTATTAGAATACGGAATAGAAATCATCGCAAAGCCACCGGGCAAAGAGCCGACTTCTATATGTCTTCTTTCAGGAGGTGAAAAGGCATTGACTGCCCTGGCACTTGTGATGGCAATCTTCAAATTCCAGCCAAGTCCTTTCTGTATTCTGGACGAGGCGGATTCCACTCTGGATGAAAACAATGTTGACCGATTCTGTGGCCTGGTAAAAGAATTCGCTTTAACAACACAGTTTGTGGTGATTACTCATAATAAAAAGACAATGCTTGCTGGTGATGTGCTTTATGGTTTGACAATGCCTACGCCGGGTATCTCCAGAAAAATATCAGTAAAGATGGATGAGGTGGACAAATTTATCTCGCTCAACGCATGTTCAGACGGTTAAAAATACCATTCCCTGATGGGCTACCCCAATGGAGTGGCTTTCGGGGAGCCGAGTCAGCCCATCGGCTTATGTGCTGGTAGTGAATCTGACGATATTGACCAGGCTTGAGATTGCCTAAATAAAGATTACCTATCTGAAGCCGTTTCAGTTGTTTAACAGGATAAGAGAACCTCGCAAAGAGCCGACGAACCTCTCTTTTTTTGCCTTCTGTTAAAGTAATTAACATAGATGTAAAATCTCTTGAGCGTTTGAGAATCTTGATTTTACTTTTAGTTGTCTTACCTTCGGAAAGCCAAACTCCTTTCTGGATTCGCTCAAGTGCATTAGCGTCAAGATAACCTTTTACCACAACTAAATATGTCTTAGGCACCTGAAAACTCGGATGGCTGAGTTTCTGACACAATTCGCCGTCATTAGTTACAATAATCAAACCCTCTGAATCTTTATCTAATCTTCCTATTGTATAAAGACGATTGTGGGTTTTAATCAGGTCTATCACACGCGGTTCTTGAAAAGAGGCATTTGTGCAAACATAACCCTTGGGTTTATTAACAATATAATACACCTTGGGCTCTGGTTTCAGGAGTCGGCCTTCGTAATAAACCTTATCTTTTTGGAGGTCAATTAAAAAGCCATCTTCAGTAATGGTCCGGTTATTCACCCTGATTTTACCATTGCGAATAAGTTCTTCGCTATGTCTTCGTGAAGCAATACCGCAACGGGCTAAAAACTTATGTAGCCGAATCTGATTCATTATGGTAAAATAACCTGACCTTTGACAATAGTGTGGACTGCTTTGCCTTTTACTTTCCAACCGGCAAATGGGCAATTTCGGCTCTTGGATTTGAATGTTGACGGGTCAATCTCCCAGTTCTTATTCAGGTCTATCACGGTAATATCCGCATCAGCACCAACTGATAATGTTCCTTTTGGTATGCCTAAAATTTGTGCTGGCTTCACTGTTAACGCCTCTATCATCCTGTTTAATGTGATTACCTTTTTGAGGACAAGTTCAGTAAGGATAACACCGAGCAACGATTCCATTCCAATCATTCCAAAGGGTGCGATATTAAACTCTACATCCTTCTCTTCTTCTGAATGCGGCGCATGGTCTGAGACAATCGCATCTATGGCGCCGTCTTTAAGTGCTTCCCTGAGTGCTTGAACATCCGTTTTAGTCCTTAATGGTGGATTGACTTTGTAATTAGTATCAAAATTGCTTGTCCTGATATAATCATCAGTAAGAATAAGATGATGCGGTGTAACCTCTGCGGTAACATTGATGCTTTCTTCTTTGGCTCGCCTTACAAGTTCCACTGATTTTTTAGTAGTGATATGTGCGATATGTAATCTTCCTTGTGTCAGTTTAGCAAGTGTAATATCCCGATAGACCATAATTTCTTCTGCGACCGCAGGTATGCCGCTCAGTCCAAGAACCGTAGAGATATAACCCTCGTTCATCACGCCATCGCGGACCAAATCAGTATCCTCGCAGTGATTAATGATGGGCTTATTAAACATCCTGCTGTATTCTAAGGCGCGGCGCATCACCTCGGAGTTCTTAATCGACTCCCCATCATCAGAAAATCCGACTGCCCCACCGCGATATAACTGCCCCATCTCAGAAATTTCCTCTCCTTTTCTACCTTTGGTAACCGCGCCGATTGCAAATACATTTGACTTGCCGGCTCGTTTTGCCTGCAGATACACAAACTCGGCTAATGCCTCATTATCTATGGCAGGGTCAGTATTAGGCATACAGGCAACAGATGTAAATCCACCATTTATTGCGGCAGAGACACCTGAGGTAATCGTTTCTTCATCTTCTTTACCCGGCTCTCGCAGATGCACATGCATATCAATCAAGCCAGGGGTAACTATTAGCCCTTTGGTATCTAATGTTCTGTCGGCTTTAGATATTTGTGAGCCAACTGATTTAATCTTACCGTCCTGAATAAAAATATTAGTAACTTTATCAATCTTATTAGCCGGGTCAATCACCCTGCCGTTTTTAATAAGTAATGTAGTCATATTATTCGCTAATAGCGGTTTTAACCAGATACAAAATTGCCATTCTAATTGCCAGGCCATTGGCAACCTGTTCTAATATTACTGAGTGTTTGCCGTCAGCCACATCCGGAGTAATTTCCACGCCGCGGTTAATCGGACCCGGATGCATAATCAAGACATCTTCTTTGGCTCTCTTTAGCCGTTCTGAATTTATGCCGAATAAACGGGCGTATTCGCGCACCGTCGGGAAAAATTTACTTCGTTGCCTTTCTAATTGAATCCGTAAAATATTTATCACATCAATCTCTGGTATTACAGCATCAAGGTCATAAGAGACCCGCACACCCAAATCACGGATATGCTCTGGTATCAAAGTAGGAGGACCTACTGCAATCACCTCTGCGCCCAACTTAGTCAGACCCCAGATATTACTTCTGGCTACCCGGCTATGGAGGATGTCGCCGACGACCGCGACCTTAAGCCCTTTGATTTCCCCTTTTTTCTGCCGTATCGTGAAGATGTCAAGTAATCCCTGGCTCGGATGCTCATGTGCTCCGTCGCCCGCATTTATCACACTTGCATTAATTATCCTCGAGAGCATATGTGCCGTGCCCGGTGCGGTATGACGAATAATTACAATATCAACGCCCATCGCTTCTATGTTTCTGGCAGTGTCCTTGACCGTTTCGCCTTTAGAAAGCGAACTTAGGGAAGGTGAAAAATCAACAATATCAGCGCTGAGCCGTTTCGCGGCTAATGAAAATGACATCCTCGTGCGCGTACTCGGCTCAACAAACATATTGACCACAACCTTGCCGCGCAGGGTCGGAACCTTTTTGATATTGCGTCTGGAGACCTCCTTAAACGATTCACCAGTATCAAGAATATGTGTAATCTCTTGGGCTGTTAAATATTCCAACCCTAAAAGATGCTTATGTCCCCAGACAAATCCTTTCTTTTCACTTTTCATATCCTGTTTCGTTTTTTTCTAATCACCACTTCATCAACACCATCTGACTCCTTCAATTTAACATCTATAATCTCATCCTGTTTGATTTTACATAACCTACCGACATAATCCGCCTGGATAGGTAATTCACGCTCTCCGCGGTCTATCAGAACAGTTAGTTGTATTCGTTTAGGTCTTCCAAAATCAGCAAGTTCATTAAGGGCAGACCTTATGGTTCTACCTGTATATAACACATCATCCACTAAAATAATATTCTTCCCTGTAATATCAAAAGAAATATCAGTATCTTTTACTATTGGTGATGGTCCGACAGTATTCAAGTCATCACGATACAAAGTAATATCCAGTGTCCCGAATAATATCTTTTCCTTTACCCTTTTTTCTATGATTGCTTTTAACCTCTGAGCCAGAGGCACGCCCAGGCGATGGATGCCGATTATCGCCATAGGATTTGTCCTTATCTCGTTAGACAGTTGAGAAATGATTTTTCCGGCAAGTGTTTCTAAAATATTCTTTATATCTTTCTGGTTCAGAATAACTTTATCTTTTGGCATATCAAATACCAAGAATAGTCGAAAGATACGAAAAGTCAAGAAAAATAGCCACTGCGGTGAATATTCTGTCCAATCTGTGGCCAGAATATATTAGACAACAAATATGTTTTTTGGTAATCATTTAATTTAATCTGTGTAATCAGTGGCTAAAACCTTATTTCGTATGGATAAATTTAAGTTGGTCAGCAAATACAAGCCCTGCGGAGACCAGCCACAGGCAATTAGCAAACTTGTTCAGGGTATTATTGCAGGTAAAAAAGAGCAGGTTCTTTTGGGTGTTACCGGTTCAGGTAAGACCTTCACAATGGCAAATGTAATAGAGAATGTCAATAAGCCGGTTCTGGTCATCTCGCATAATAAGACCCTTGCGGCTCAGTTATACGCGGAATTCAAGGAGTTCTTTCCAGATAATGCGGTTCATTATTTCGTGAGTTACTACGATTATTACCAGCCCGAGGCATATATTCCCCAGAGGGATATCTACATAGAGAAGGATGCCTCTATTAACGAGAATTTAGAGCGGTTGCGGCTTGGCGCAACCAGTTCGCTTCTTTCCAGAAATGATGTGATTATCATCGCAAGCGTTTCCTGTATCTATAATTTAGGTTCCCCAGAGGATTATGCAGAAATGACCCTGACCGTTAGAAAAGGTGAGCAAATTCCCAGACGCTCTTTATTAAAGAGATTAGTTGAGATGCAATACGAGAGGAACGATATTGATTTCAAGCCGGGAAGTTTTCGCCTGCGTGGCGGCGAGGTTATAGACATCTTCCCGCCTTATCAGGATAATGCCCTGAGAATAATATTGGATGATGCTATTCAACAAATCGGTCTTATTCATCCACTCACCGGCAAGAAAATAAGTGAACTTGATAAATCTACGCTCTTCCCGACCAAACACTTTATTATTCCTGAGGATAAAATCAGCCTCGGCATTAAGTCAATCCGTGATGAATTAGAAAAACACCTCAAGGTCTTGCAGAAACAGGGTAAAACATTAGAAGCCCACCGTTTGGAAACAAGAACCAACTATGATTTGGAGATGATTTCGGAGATTGGCTATTGCAAGGGTATAGAGAATTACTCACGGCATTTTAGTAATCGCCTGCTCGGGCAGCGACCTACGACGTTGTTAGATTATTTCCAGGAGGATTTTGTA
>JAGUXD010000013.1 GCA_020062035.1 Candidatus Brocadiia bacterium
CGCCGTCTCCGGCTTCAGCCAGCCGCCGCCGTCCGTCACGATGTAAATATTGATAACCCTTCTCACCCTTGAGATATTTGTCAAGAACCAATTCTATTCCTTCCAGCGCCACTTCGTCATATCCCCGATAGCCGAGAAGATGCGACGCGAGAGTTCCTTTCGGATAAAACCTTTTATACTCCTTTGTAAGACCAAGTCCTTTGATATTGAGAGATTTTAGTTTATTACTCGTTGCATCATCTATCCTCCGTTTTATCCAGATGAATAGTTTGTTTTCACTGCTCTGTTTGCTTATTTTGGTGGATAGGTCAGAAAAATCCATACTTAAAACCTCTGTCAACTTCTTGATTTCATCAGGACGGTTATCAAGTTCTTTGGGAAGCGCATAGACCGAGTCAACCAGACGCGACATTGCCATAATTTTTCCATTACGGTCTAAAATCATACCTGTTTCAGGAATGGTCTCTACTTTTAGATATGCCTGAGATAGTTGAAGTGTCTGGTATTTCTTATGCTGAAAGACCTGCAGGTAAAATAAACGAATAATAATGATGGCAAAAACAATCCCGATGATAGCGAAAAAAATACTGGCTCTTTTGCTCATATCTCTAACGGGGTTTATCGTGCAGAGAAATATTGTGTTCCTGGTTATCAGAGCCGTGTAAATGCTTATGTATCTCTTCTTTGGTCAATGCTACAGGAGTAATCATTTGGCGTATCTCATTTTCTGATAATAGATATTGAGGTGATTTTAGAAAGGTCATCTTGAATTTTAACGCTCTCTGGCTATTGGAAACTTCTTCTTTAATTTTAGTTAGTTGAGAGATTTGGTATCCCTGCCGAACGATTTGGATTTGTTGCCAGACTGTAATAAATCCCAGAGAGGTAATTAAGGCGACAATAATAAAAATTCGCTTAATGGTCATATGTTTTTCCTCATCGCGACCCTTAATTTTGCACTTCTTGAAGCAGGATTTTCTCTCTTCTCTTTCAAGGAAGCCACAATCGGCTTTTTAGTAATTATCTCCAGAGGTCCCTGTTTCTGATAGTTTCTGAATGACTCTTTTACCAAACGGTCTTCTAAAGAATGGAAACTGATTATTCCAACCCTGGCTCTGGGGTTAAGATAACGAACTATTCTTTCCAAAAAACCCTTAAGGTTATCTAATTCTTTATTTACCTCTATTCTGATTGCCTGAAAGACCCTTGTTGCCGGATGAATCCTTTGCCCTTTATAATGGACCGCTGATTTTACTATTTCTGCTAATTGAATCGTTGAGGTAATCTTTTTTCGTTTCCTGTAAGTAATTATTCTCTGGGCGATGTGTTTAGAAAATCGCTCCTCACCATAGAACCTGAATATTTTTATCAGGTTGTCTAATGAGTATTTGTTAATGACCTCTTGAGCGGTAAGAGGATTATCCAGAGACATCCTCATATCCAATATCGCCTCCTTCAGAAAACTAAAACCCCGATGAGATGTTTCTAATTGATATGAAGAAATCCCTAAATCCAGAAAAATTATATCTACTCCTTTCTGTCTCAATCGCTCTAATATTTTGCCGATATTGACAAAATTATCACAGAATAAATCTATAGAGCCGATTTCTTTACCAGTAGTTAAGAAAGAATTTAATCTTGTTTGCGTCTGAAACAGTGATTCTTTATCTAAATCTATACCAATCAACCGACCGTTCGGTTGTATCTTTTCTAAAAAGAGTTCTGAGTGACCTCCTAACCCGATAGTTGCGTCAATTACCACCTCGCCTGGCTGAGGTGAAAGATATTTAAGGACCTCTTGAACTAAAACTGGCTGATGCACAAAAATAATTGAATAGTATAGGAATTTCTTTTTATAAGGATGCCAGTCCCGATGTCCATCGGGATTGTTCAGAGTATAGGCATTTCCTTTTCCTGTTCTCCTGGTTTCCTTATAAATAATTTATACCCTTATAACGTCGTGAACATTGCGGCGGCTCGCGCCAGAAGAGGAAACGACTTTTTTAACCTCTCCTGTTCTAATCTGCCCGCTAATGCATAAACATTATTACTTAAATCAACCTCAACAAGTTCAGGATGCGAAACGTGTAATCTTTCTAATTTATGAAAAAGCGTGAAAATATCAGGTTCTAACTCCTTCACACGGGTCTCAAGCACATCCGAGGGTAGATTAGGCATCTCTTCTAACAATGCCTTAACCCTGTCAAAAGCCATCCCATTTTCCATATATCGCTCCTTTCTCTTTTCAGCGGGCGCTTCGGCGCTACTGAATAATTTATTGTGATTTATAAATATATTTTTCTAATTGCGGTGAGATATTATTGAGCCAGACCGAGACCTCATTCCATTTTACCAAATCCCAGACCTCTATACGCGAGCCATTACCAATAATCATCACATCCCTCTGCAACTGGGCAGATTTAATCAGCCGAACAGGAATTAAAATACGCCACTGGGAATCCAATCTACATAACTCTGTATCTGCTGTAATCTTCCTGAAATACCACGCCGCTTCCTGGCTTTTTTTAGCAAGACCTTCAATCCATTCCAAACGGCTTCGCCAGACATCTGGCGGATAAACCTCAAGAAATTTACCAGAGACATTCTGATACTCTACGCTATTCAGTGTTACATAGAGATTGGGATTATCAGAACTAAATAAATCAGATAGGGCTAAACGAAACTTCGCAGGGATTACCAACCTCTTTTTTTTATCCAAAGTATAGTCAAATTGTCCTACAAACATAGTTCACCTCTGGAATATTATCCCACTTTATGGGATTTTACTCTACTTCATTACACCTATATTATCGGTTTGTCAAGAAAAAAACTTAATTTTTATTAAAATATTTTTATAGGAAGGGATATTTCTACGAAATGAACTAAATTTATGCAAAAGGCAGTTCTGGCAAGCCACCTAATCCACCTGTGATTTTAGCCATCTCTTGTTGGGCAAGTTGACGTGATTTTTCTAATCCCTGATTCACTGCGGCCATTACTAAATCGGCTAACATCTCTGTATCCTCTGTCCCGCTCAAGAGGGACACATCAGGACTTATCTTGATACCGACAATTTCCTGAGCGCCATTCACATACGCAATAACTACACCGCCACCGGCTGAACCTTCCACTATCCTTTCTTTTAATTCACTCTGGACCTGCGCCATTTTATTCTGCATCTCTTCAGCCATTTTCTTGAGATTGCCCAAATTCATACCCTTACCAAACATAGACCATTCCTTGTTATTCTTGAGTTTCTTTTGGTTTTACTGCAATTTTAACCTTAGCGACCCTGATGAGCCGGTCATGAAGTAAATAACCAACAGAGACCTCTTCTATAATTTCGTTTTCAGGATGCCCTGAATCTTCTACAACCCCCACGACCTCGTGGAAATTAGCATCAAATTTCTCACCTATGGTCTTTATCTTTTTGACACCTCTTTTCTCAAGTATCCTGAAGATTTCCCGTTTTATCAGACCCACACCCTCTATAACGCATCTGGCATCATCAGAAAGTTTACAGGGCTCGGATATCTTTAAGGTCTGCTCAAAACTATCTATTGTAGGTAATAACTCCCGCAGGATATTTTCGTCCTGATATTTTTCCCATGACTCCTTTTCCCGCTTAATTCGTTTCTGGTAGTTCAGAAAATCCGCCTGGACCCTCTGAAGAAGGTTCAGGAACTCGTTCCTTTCTTCAGCGACCTTGCGCAATTGCTCTATCTCTTCCTGTAATTTCTGCAATTGTTCAGCACTATCCTCAGCGGCTTTCTTGCAAGCAGTACCTTCCTGCTCTGGCTCGTTTTTTGTCTGGCTGATATTTTCTGGGCTTGCAGGAATACTTAGTACCGCTTCAGCGGGATTATCGCTTTTTCTTGTCTTCTCTTTCATCTTTTGCTATTTCGGTTCTTCCCAGAATTTGACCTTGCGCGCAGTATTAATATTAGAATGATTCTCGCTTGAGGCAAATTTATTAAGAAGTTCCTTCTGCTCTTTTGTCAGGTCTTTAGGGACTTCAACGACCACCCTGACTAATTGACTTCCTTGCTGTCTCCTTGTGTGAATATCAGGAAATCCGAGATTTTTCAATCTAAAGACCTGTCCATTTGTTGTGCCGGGCGGGATGGTCATTTTTACACTGTCATTAAGCGTCGGGACAGTTATCTCTGCTCCTAAAGTTGCCTGGCTGAAAGAGATAGGCATTTCTATAATGACATCGTTGTGATAGCGCTCAAAGACCGTATCAGGTGCGACAAAGACATCGCAATATAAATCACCGCGGGCAGAGCCGTCTGCTGATGGCTCGCCTTCGCCACTGACCCGTAATCTTGTTCCGTCTTCTATACCAGCCGGGATTTTTATTTCTATCTCTCGTTCTTTACGGACGCGACCTGTCCCATAACAGCTCTGACAAGATTCTTTAATAATTTTACCTTGACCTTGGCATTGAGGACAAGTTGTTCTGATTGTAAAAAAACTGTGTCCTTGCAGGACTTCACCTTTACCTTTACAGGTAGAGCAGGTAGTCAGGGCAGTTCCTTTTTTAGCACCTGAGCCACGGCATTCATCACAGATTTCATTTCGTTTAAGGGTAATTGTCTTTTTAGTTCCGCTGGCTGATTCCCTGAAAGAAACAGTTATTTCTACGCGGAGATGAGAGCCGCGCGGTTTTCTGCGACGGGGTCCACCAAAGAAACTGGAGAATAACGAATCGCCCTCAAATAAATCACTAAAGGCATCAAAGATATCCTCGTAACTGGTAAAGCCGCGGCTGGTATAACCAGAAAGCCCTTCGTGACCGAAGCGGTCGTAACTGGCTCTTTTATCAGGGTCGCTTAAGACCTCGTATGCCTCTGCGATTTCCTTAAACTTCTTTTCTGCCTCCTGTTTATTATCAGGATTTTTGTCCGGATGGTATTTCAGGGCAAGTTTCCTGAATGCCTTTTTAATATCTTCCGCAGAAGCATTTCTGGGGACTCCCAGCAACCCATAATAATCTTTTTTACCGTCAGTCATAAATTATACAACGCTTTCAGCAACTCTCTTTTTCTTATCTTTAAGTTCGGTAATAAATGTTCGGGCAGAAAGCATCATTCCCGCGGCGCTTGCCGCATTCTGTAGTGCTACCCTTAATAATTTAGCAGGGTCAAGAACGCCGACTTTTACCAGATTAGTTAATTCGCCAGTTCGGACATCATAACCAATCGGCTCATTAGAAGAAGATAATTTTTCTTTTACCTCTTCAAGGATTAACGAGCCATCCTGACCGGAATTATTCACGATTTGTTTAAGTGGTATCTGGATACTTTTCATTACTGCTTGGATTCCGCTTTTTTCTGTGGGGTCATTAGTTTCCTGCAGGAGTTTTTCAAGTTTAGGCAGAGATAATAAATAGGCGACTCCGCCACCTGGCAAAAGGCCTTCTTCCCTGGCGGCCCGGGCTGAATGAACAGCATTTTCCACAAGCGTTTTCTTTTCTTTCTGTTCGGTCTCTGTTGGTGCACCGACCTTGATAATTGCAACGCCTCCTGATAATTTACTCAGCCGCTCTTCTAACTTCTCTCTGTCATAATCAGATGTTGTCTTTGAGATTTGGTTTCTAATCTGGTTAAGACGCGCTTCTATTTTTGATTTATTACCCAAGCCCTCAATAATATAGGTATTATCTTTATCTATTTTAACGGTTTTCGCCCTTCCTAATTGAGATAATTTTATGGATTCTAATTTGATTCCACTTTCTTCAGAGAAGAAATTACCGCCAGTAACGATAGCAATGTCTTCCATAATGGCTTTTTTACGGTCGCCAAAGGCAGGGGTTTTAACAGCCGCACATTTTAAGACACCTTGCAGTTTATTTAGCACTAATAAAGTCAATGCCTCGCTTTCTACTTCATCAGCCACAATTAAAATATTCGCCCCGACCTGTAATATCTGTTCTAACAACGGCAGGAGTTCATGCGCATTACTGATTTTCTTCTCGGATAATAAAATATACGGCTCTTCCAAAACACAGGTAAGATTTTCCATCTTATTCATAAAATAAGGAGAGATATAACCCTTGTCAAAAGATAGTCCTTCAACAAATTCTAAAGTAATTTCGCGGCCTTTGGAATCTTCTACAGTAATTACGCCTTCTTTGCCGACCTTGTCCATTGATGAGGCGATATATTCACCTATCGTTTTATTATGATTTGATGAGACAGTCGCGATATTCAGATAATCTTCTTTAGTCTTGACCGGTATTGAGTTTTCTTTCATGGTTTGAACAACCGTCTGGGTCGCCAGTTCAATTCCCTTTTTTAATAATAAAGGGTCCATTCCGGTTGTCAGGTATTTAAGGCCTTCTTCATAAATAGCATTAGTCAGGATAGCGGTGATAGCGGTTCCGTCGCCGATGACATCAGCGGTTTTAGATAGGGTTTCTGCGACCATTTTGGCGCCCATATTCTCAAACGGGTCTTCTAATTCCAACTCTTTAGAAATAGAATTTCCGTCCTTGAGAATTTCAGGCGAGCCGAACGATTTTCCAATCAGTACATTATGTCCACTTGGCCCTAATGTTATTTTTAATATATCTGCTAATGCCTGAGAGCCCTTTAATACCTTTTGCCTGCCGATATCATCAAACATTAATTGTTTAGACATTTTTCACCTCCTGATATTAAAGAAGTTAAATGTTAGAAGTTAAAGGTTAAAAGTTTTAATAGCAATTTCCTCCTGGCTCAGATCCTTTTCTTTAGGGTCTGCTGAAAAATGATTTTATATCTTATTAAACGAATAGACTTTTTCCGTCAGCCCAATGGGTTGATTTTTATCTTCTTCAACAAAGGATGTCCTTTTAATCTATATGGACGTCAAGATCCAGATAAACCCCTCAAATCACCTCCTTTCTTCCCGGATGTAACATTGGGACCGACCG
>JAGUXD010000159.1 GCA_020062035.1 Candidatus Brocadiia bacterium
AATTATCCAGAAATATCTCTGGATAATAGCAAGAATTCTCTTTTAACGGAATAAAACCTTTGATAACCAAAATAAAAAAAGGAGGTGAAAAGATGAAACTAAAACCGATTGGAGAGAAGATTATCGTAGAAAGAGTAGAACCGGGAAACAAGACCAAAGGCGGTATTGTTCTTCCTGATACCGCAAAAGAAAAGCCAAAGGAGGGTAAGGTAATTGCAATAGGCGAGGGAAAACTTCTGGAAAACGGCTCGCGTGTCGCACCGTCTGTAAAAACAGGTGAGCGAATAATCTTTTCATCATTCGCTGGTAGCGAGGTAAAAATTGACAATAAAGAATACCTTATTATGAATGAGGATGATATTCTTGCGGTAATAGAATAATCCCGCTGGAATAGTCCATATTGAGACAAGGAGGTAAAGAATATGGCAGCAAAAAAGATACTTTATGAACAGGAATCGCGTGAGGCGATAAAACGGGGTGTAGCAACCCTTGCGAAAGTGGTAAAAATTACGCTTGGTCCTCGGGGGCGTAATGTGATTCTGGAGAAAAAATTTGGGTCTCCGACCATTACTAAAGACGGTGTTACTGTTGCCAAGGAAATTGAATTGAAGGATACCTTTGAGAATATGGGGGCACAGATGGTAAAAGAGGTTGCTTCCAAGACCAGTGAGGTGGCTGGTGACGGCACGACAACCGCAACTATCCTTGCTGAGGCACTCTTCACAGAGGGTTTAAAAAATGTTGTGGCTGGCGCTAATCCGATGGCTCTGAAGCAGGGGATTGAAAAAGCCGTGGAAACCGTGATTGACGAGTTGAAAAAGATATCAGTTAAGATAAAAGGAAAAGAAGAAATTGCCCAGGTTGGTACTATCGCGGCTAATAATGATAAAGAAATCGGCGATATGATTGCCGAAGCAATGGAAAAGGTCGGTAAAGACGGGGTTATCACGGTTGAGGAGGGCAAATCGCTTAAAACCGATGTAGAATGGGTTGAAGGGATGCAGTTTGATAAGGGCTATATCTCTCCTTATTTTATAACTGACCCTCAGAATATGAAGGCAATCATGGAGGATTGCTACATTCTTATCTATGAGAAAAAAATCTCATCGGTCAAAGACATCCTTGGGATGTTAGAAAAAGTCGCCAAGACCGGCAAACCCCTGTTGATTATCGCGGAAGAAGTAGAAGGCGAGGCATTAGCGACTCTGGTGGTAAATCGCTTACGCGGGACCCTCAAGATAGCCGCAGTAAAAACACCGGGCTATGGCGACCGTAAAAAGGCAATGATGGATGATATCGCCACAATGACCGGTGGAAAGGCAATCTTTGAGGACCTGGGAATTGATTTGGAAAAAGCGGATTTGGATTATCTCGGCAGAGCCAAAAAGGTCGTGATTGATAAGGAAAACACAACTATTATTGAAGGGGCGGGTTCTACCTCTATGATTCAGGGCAGGATAAATCAAATTCGCAAAGAAATGGAAACAACCACTTCTGAATATGACAAGGAAAAACTACAGGAGCGACTGGCAAAATTAACTGGTGGTGTGGCTAAAATAAATGCCGGCGCTGCAACAGAAATGGAAATGAAGGAAAAAAAAGCCAGAATAGACGATGCCCTGCATGCCACAAAAGCCGCGGTGGAAGAAGGTATTCTGCCCGGTGGTGGCGTGGCTTTACTTCGTTGTATTGCTGGACTTGATAAGATAAAAGTAAAAGGCGATGTAGCAACCGGTGTTGATATCGTCCGAAGGGCATTAGAGTCGCCATTAAAACAGATTGCTGATAATGCTGGTTTTAACGGAGCGATTATTGCTCAAAAGGTCCACGAGGAAAAGCAGAATGTTGGATTTGATGCGGATAAGGGCGATTTCGTGGATATGTTCAAGGCCGGCATTATTGACCCGACTAAAGTGGTTCGTTGCGCATTGCAAAATGCCTCAAGCGTTGCTTCCCTGCTTCTTACCACAGAAGCCATTGTCGGCGAAATAAAAGAAAAGAAAGAACCAACGATGCCACCAGGAATGCCCCCAGGAGGCGGATACGGCGAGGATATGTATTAAAATAAGGAGATTAGAATATCAGGGTATTAGAGTATCAGAATTTTGGCTGATATTCCTGATACCCTGTCCCTCTGATTTCCTGATGACCTAACCGATATGTCATTTACACCCCGTGAGGTATTTTTGACCAAGGGAGTCGGCAGACACCGTGAAGAATTATCTTCTTTTGAGGAAGCGCTTCGTGATGCCCAGATAGCCAGATTAAATCTTGTGCATGTATCCAGTATCTTTCCTCCACATTGCGTCTTGATTCCGCGTGAGAGGGGCTTGAAAAAACTACGAGATGGTCAGATTGTCTTTTGCGTTCTCTCCCGTAATGCAAGCAATGAACATCGCCGACTTATTTCCGCCTCCGTAGGTCTTGCTATTCCATCAGACCACAATCAATACGGCTATCTTTCCGAACATAGCAGTTTTGGCGAGACAGACGACCAGGCCGGTGATTATGCTGAAGATTTAGCCGCGGCAATGTTAGCAACGACCCTGGGCTTAGAATTCGATGCTGAAGCGGCCTGGGATAAAAACAGAGCCATCTGGAAACTCAGCAATCGTATAGTAAAAACTACACATGTTACCCAGTCAGCAATAGGCGAGAAAAACCGATGGACAAGTGTAATCTCAGCAGCGGTTTTTTTACCATAATACACTTTTGATATTCTGACCCGGGGGCGTAGCTCAGTAGGCAGAGCAACGGGTTTTTAATCCGTAGGTCGACCGTTCGAACCGGTCCGCCCTCATTCTAATTTTTTATGAGTAATCTATTTGCAACTATCCCTGAATGTTTAGAAGAGTTACATAAAGGCAGGATGATTGTTCTGGTTGATGACGAAGACCGCGAGAACGAAGGCGACTTGATGATGCTCGCAGAAAAAATCACCCCTGATGCGATTAATTTTATGGCAAAATACGGTCGTGGTCTAATCTGCCTTGCTCTAACCGAAGAAAAAGCAGATAAACTTAATCTGCCTTTAATGGTTCAGAATAACACTTCTAAATTCGGCACTGCCTTTACAATATCTATTGACGCCCGCTCTGGTACAACTACCGGTATCTCTGCATATGATAGAGCAAGGACTATTTTGATGGCAATAAAAGAAGATGCCAAACCTGATGATTTTGTGAGACCCGGTCATATATTCCCATTAAGGGCAAAATCAGGTGGTGTTTTAGTCCGGGCCGGACAAACCGAAGGTTCTATTGACCTGGCACGATTAGCCAAATCTTCATCCGCCGCTGTTATCTGCGAGATAATGAACGACGATGGCTCTATGGCACGACTTACTCAACTTATAGAATTCTGTAAATGCCATAATCTTAAATTAGTAAGTATCGCTGATATTATAAAATATAGACGGCTTAATGAAAAACTTATCAGTCGGGTAGTTAGTGTAAAACTACCTACAGAATTCGGTGAGTTTATCCTATATCTTTATCGCTCTCTTGTAGATGAATACTTACATATTGCTCTTTGCAAGGGAGATGTATCAGATGGCGGGATACAAAATGAACCCGTTCTGGTCAGGGTTCATTCTGAATGTTTAACCGGCGATATTTTTAGTTCTCTTCGTTGCGATTGTGGCGAGCAATTAAGAAAATCAATGCAGATAATCTCTGATAGAGGTAAAGGCGTTATTTTATATATGCGACAGGAAGGCAGAGGCATCGGTTTAGAAAACAAATTACGGGCTTATCATCTTCAGGATAAAGGACTGGATACCGTAGAGGCGAATAAAGAATTGGGCTTCCCGGCTGATTTAAGAGATTACGGTGTCGGCGCACAGATTCTGGTTGACCTCGGCATAAGAAAAATCAAACTCCTGACTAATAACCCACGCAAGATTATTGCCTTAAGCGGCTACGGATTAGAAGTAGTAGAAAGAGTTCCAATAGAAATCCCTTTTACCCCCCATAATAAAAAATATCTTAAAATAAAAAAGGAAAAATTAGGACATTTGCTTTAACCACCTGAATGCTTTCGGGGTGAAATATGTGGTTAAAAATATTTTTTACAAAAATATTATATTTTCTTGACAATTTAACGATATTATATTATAAAAATATATCTTTTCTTTCCTCGTAGAAAGGGGGTGAAAAAGTGGGTATGAGGTCTCGGCTCACACCAGAAAGAAAAAGAGTATAAACCAGGTCTTGCAAAGAAGAGAAATAAGAACCTTTGGTTCTGAAAATAGGGACAAGCCAAAAAGTGCAGCCCTTCGGGACAAAAGTTATAGATTTCTTTCTTTTCTGTCCTGACACAAACTTTGTCGGGATGGAAAAATAAGGACCAAGACCCCTTCTGTCACGAGGCGACAGAAGTCCTGTCATTCCTGACAAAACTGGAGCAGGAATAGTCCTTAAAAGGAGAAAAATAATGAGAACACTATTAGTTGTTGCAGCGATTATCGGCTTATTTACGTTGCCGATACTGGCTGAGGATATTGACTTTAAGGGCAGCCGCATTGCGGCGGGTTATATTGAACCCGGTAGCCCGGCAGGTAATGACAATTCTGACGGTGCTTCATTTGCCATTCCAGAAGCAAAATTACGGACAAATGTTAAACTTGATGAAGATACTTCTGTGGTAATCAAATTGAACCTGAATGATGGTAACTTTGGTGGGGCTGATTCTTTCTATGTCAAGTTGAATAATGTTACCAAGAAACTATCAAACGGCAAATGCCCGGTTAATCCAGAAATCACTATCGGTAGATTTAAGATTGATTTCGGTGAGGAAACCTGGTCAAATAACCCTGTTGAGAATGCATTGGTCACAAACTCTGTTGCCAATATGGCTGGTTATGATGAAGGCATTCAGTTCAAGAAAAGCGATTGGGAAGTCGGACTTCCTTTAATCTTGGGCTTTTCTCTGGCATTTATGAACGGTGATACTGGTTTAGCCGGCGATGATAACGGCACAAAGGCATATAACTTAAAAGTAGCC
>JAGUXD010000192.1 GCA_020062035.1 Candidatus Brocadiia bacterium
ATAAACAAGAATACAGAATACAGTCCCGAAAGCATTCGGGATGAATCCTGTATTCTGTGTTCTTATTTTATTTATCTGGTCTTTCATTTCTTTAGTTGCCTCCCTGATTGCATCCTGCCAGTTCCGACACTTTGTCTCTGGATAAATAATACTTCTTGAGGCGTTGATAATAGCACCTGAGCAGTCTGGATTGAAGTAAGACAAAAGGTCTTCGGCTTTTGCTCCTTGACGACCATAGCCAGGCACCAGGAAAACGGTGTTTGGTAGTAGTTTTCTAATTACCTTTGCCTGGTCCGGAAATGTTGCTCCAACAACTGCACCGATTGAAGAATAACCATTTTTACCAAGCAACCTCTTGCCCAGTAAAGCGATTTTTTCAGCCATCACTTGATATAGTCGTGTTCCATCTTTAAGAACAATGGACTGAAAATCCTCTGAGCCCGGATTTGAGGTCTTAAGAAGTATAAAAAGTCCTTTTGCTTCTTCGTGAGCGAGTTTTACAAATGGCTCTATACTATCCATTCCTAAAAACGGGTTTATGGTAATCGCATCGGCTTGTGAGTTTTTGAGATATGCCTCTGCGTATGCCTCGGCAGTTGAGCCGATATCAGAGCGCTTTACATCAGCAATCACCAGAAGTCCCTGTCTGTGTGCGTAATCAATCGTATCAAAGAAAGACCTTACACCATCTGACAGATAGAGTTCATAAAAGGCGGACTGTGGCTTTACTGCGACAACATCATCTTTTACAATATCAATAATGGCTTTATTAAAATTGAATATAGCATCAGGAGGTGATTTAGATTGGTCTATTATTTCTTTGGGGATAAGGTCCAGTCGTGGGTCAAGACCGACACAGACACAACTATTTTTCCTGCGAATATCTTGTATTAACCTATCAGCAAAATTATCCATACTTTCCACCTATAACATAAATAATTTATTCTATCAATATATCTTATAGTATATTCGTTTAATAAGATATAAAATCATTTTTCAGCAGACCCTAAAATAAACACAGATTATCTGTGTCCATCTGCCCCGATGCCCCGATGAAATCGGGGTCGGAGTCTGTGGTTGCTTTTACTCTTACTGCAAGCCAAGTTCTTTTGCTTTAATCAGGTCGCGTTTGCCGATTCGCATTTTTATCTTATACGAGGAGTCCAGAAGTTTCTTGTCTAAAATTACACCTCGTTCGTGAAGATAGGCGAGTAATCTGCCGTTCCCCAGTGGCACTTTTACGGATAATTCCATCTGTTTTGTTGCGATACTTTCATCTATTCTTTTTTCTAATTCGTCCAGTCCGCTCTTTTTAAGGGCAGAGATAGAAACTGCGTTCTTATTATAATAGGGAAGACCCTCTCTTGCGGTTTGCCCTGCTTTGACGCACCCCTTCTGCAATATCTGGAGTTCTAATTTATCAGCCGCGTCAATTTTATTGAGGACAATGATTGTTTCCTTCTCTAAACAGCCCAATTCTGAGAGGACCATATTTACGGACTTAATCTGGTCTCCTGCTTCTTGAGAAGACGCGTCAACGATATGTAATAACAAATCCGCTTGTCTGACTTCTTCTAATGTCGCATAAAATGAAGAGACGAGATGATGCGGTAGATCTTTGATAAAGCCAACTGTGTCACTTAATAGAACTTTCTGACCATTTGATAGTGTCCAGATGTGTGTTTTGGTGTCAAGGGTGGAAAATAGTTTATCATCGGTGGATTGATTGGTGCCGGTGAGGACGTTCATCAGGGTGGATTTTCCGGTATTAGTATAACCGACAAGGGCGATGGTAAAATCCTCTGAGCGGTTAGAGACCTCTTGTTCTCGTCGTTTCTGGATTTCTTTAATATGTCTTTTCAGGGTAGTAAGGCGGTTAAAGACGAGTCGTCTATCAACTTCTAATTGTTTTTCGCCGGGACCGCGAGTAATCTTGGCTCCACCGCCGAGACGTGAGAGATGACCCCAGAGATGTTTTAATCTGGGCAGGGTATATTCCAATTGCGCCAGTTCTACCTGTAATTTTGCCTGCCTCGTCCGGGCATGGGTCGCAAAAATAATCAGAATGAGTTCTGTTCTGTCAATTACTGATGTCTGGATGATGGATTCCAGATTGCGGATTTGGGCTGGAGTGAGGTCGTTATTAAAGATAACCGCATCTGCGTTATGATATTGGACGAGTTCTGCGATTTCTTGGGTTTTGCCTTGGCCGATATAATAGGCATTATCCGGTTTAGAACGTTTCTGATTATCTTGGGCAAGAATAATCGCGCCGGCTGTTGCGGCTAATTGAGAGAGTTCTTCTGTCATTCTGGAGTGACGCTCGCGCGAGTCCATATCTACATCAACCAGAATGACCCTTTTTTGATAGACAGTTAGAATCGGGGTTTGCATTTACACGACTGTTCCTTTGGAGATTACAATCACGCCTTCAGGAGAGACGGTAAATCTCTGGCGGTCTTGTTCTAAATTATAGCCGATTTCAGCGCGTTCTGGAATGACGACATCTTTATCAATAATCGCACGACGAATCTTGGCATATCTTCCCACTATCACATTTTCAAATAATAAAGAATGAGAGACCTCAGAATAACTATTTATCCGGATATTGGGTGAGAGAATGGAATTTGTTACTTTACCGCCAGAGATGATAGAGCCGGGTGAAACCATAGAATCAAGGGCGAGACCCAAACGACTCGGGTCCTCGCCTCCTGCAAATACAAATTTAGGAGGCGGTAATTGTGGTTGGGCTGTATGAATGGGCCATTCTTTATCATAAAGGTTCAGGAGCGGGTTGATGCTCACCAGGTCCAGATTGGCTTGATAATATGCGTCTATGTTCCCGACATCACGCCAGTATTTAGATTCTTTCTTATTCTCATCTATAAAACTAAAGTTAAGGACTTTATATTTAGTGATTGCTTTGGGAATAATGTCTCTGCCGAAATCATGGGAGGAGTGAGCATCGTGTTCATCTTCAGAAAGTATTTCGTAAAGGACTTTGATGTTAAAGACATAGATGCCCATTGAAGCCAGGCATAAGTTAGGGTTTGCAGGAAGTGTTTGTGCCTCTGAAGGAGGTGGTTTTTCCTGAAAGCCGACGATGCGATTATTTTCGTCTGTCTTGATAATACCATAGAGTTCTGATGAGACGCGTGGTACTTCCACTGCAGAAACGGTTATATCCGCATCTGTCTCACGATGGAACCTTAAGATATGATTATAATCCATCTTATAGACATGGTCACCTGCGAGGATAAGGACATATTCAGGGTTTTCTTTTTCTATGGAATAGATATTCTGGTAGACCGCATCGGCAGTGCCAAGATACCAATGCGTTCCGATTCTTTGCTGTGGAGAGAGAGGTTCAATATATTCGCCGAGGGCTGAGGAGAGGAAGTTCCAGCCCTCACGGATATGGCGATTAAGAGAGATGCATTTATACTGGACCAGGATAAGGAGTTTCCTTAGATTAGAATTAATTGCATTGCTGAGCGAGAAATCAATGATGCGATAAACACCACCGAAAGGAACCGCGGGTTTGGTTCGGTCGCGTGTTAATGGCCCCAATCTTTCACCTTTGCCACCAGCCAGGACTACCACAAGCACTTTTTTAAGTAATTTTACCATAGGAAAGTA
>JAGUXD010000049.1 GCA_020062035.1 Candidatus Brocadiia bacterium
CACCCCGCTGTCTGCGTATGAAATCTGAGCATCATCGCGCGATGGTCAGTTGCGTTAAACCGTTCTTTCATAATGGAAGCCCAGAGCCGTCTGGCGGCCCGGAATTTGGCGATTTCCTCAAAGAAATCATTATGGGCATTGAAGAAGAAAGAGACCCGTTTGCCTACTTCATTTACATCAAGACCGCGTTCAAGACAGGATTGGATATAGGCAATGCCGTTGGATAGAGTGAAGCCGATTTCCTGAGGGGCGGTTGAGCCTGCTTCTCTTATATGATAGCCGCTGACACTGATAAAATTCCATTTTGGGATGTTCTTGATGCAATATTCTATCACATCTACGAGTAATCTTAATGAAGGTTGAGGGGGGAAGATATAGGCGCCGCGGGCGATATATTCCTTGAGGATATCGTTCTGGATGGTTCCCGAAAGGTCGCTTAATTTTATCCCCTGTTTTTCTGCGATGACTAAATACATCCCGAGAATCACAGGACAGGTGGCGTTTATTGTCATAGAGATACTAATCCTGTCAAGGGGGATGTCTTGAAGAAGTGTCTGCATATCTGATAGAGAGGAGATAGAGACACCTGTTTTGCCGATTTCGCCATAACTTCTGGGGTGGTCTGCATCAAAGCCCATCTGTGTCGGGAGGTCAAAAGCAACGGATAAGCCGGTCTGGCCTTTTTTAAGGAGGAATTTATATCTGCGGTTGGTTTCGTGTGCGGTGCCGAAGCCGGAATATTGACGCATTGTCCAGAGACGGCCCTGATACATCGTGGGATGAATACCACGTGTAAAAGGATAATCACCGGGCTGTGGCAGAGACAAATCAGAAATGTCCTCAGGTGAATAATAGAGTTTCATAGGTTCAATGGTTCAAGAGTTTAAGAGTTCAAGGACGCAATAGTCGTCTTATTTTATCCACGAATGGTTTAGAGGTAATCTGTGTTTTCTTACGAAGGTATCTTCGTCGTTTGGCTGATTTAGTGGATAATAAATGGCTTTTACCGGGTCTATTTCTAATTAGTTTACCGGTTGCGGTAATTTTTATTCTTTTGGCAACTGATTTAGAGGTTTTTAGTTTGGGCATAAACACTCCTCCCACTTGTAGTTCAAGGGTTTTTTCCAGAGAGTATAAGTGATAACCGTTTGCCTTGCAACTTCAGGGGTTTTTCTACTTTAGAAACCCCAACTAATTCGTTCTGGATACGGGTCATCAATTGAAAGCCGATTTCTTTATGGATATTTTCTCTGCCGCGGAAGAAGACATTGAACATTACTTTATTACCCTTTTGCAAAAGTTCTTTAGCGTGATTTAATTTTACATGGATGTCGTGCTCATCAATAAGAGGACGCAATCTCAACTCCTTTGTTTTAGTGGATAGGTGAAGTTTTTTTTCCTTTTGTTCCTTCTTATGCTGTTCGTATTTATATTTGCTGAAACTCATTATTTTGCAGACAGGCGGTGCGGCCTCTGGGGCAATCTCCACTAAATCAAGGTCTTTATCATACGCCATTTTTAAGGCATCTGCGGTTGGCATAATTCCCAGATGTTGACCTGTTTCGTCAATCACGCGAATTTCCCTTATTCTAATCCGCTCGTTCACTCTCAGGTTTTTAATAATATTTTCTCCTTTCTTTTCAGTCCTTAGGGTTGTTTTCTTGTTTTATCAGTTTAATAAAGTCATCAAGCGATATAGTAGTAATATCCTTTTTGGCTCTCTGGCGCAGGGCAATGGTTTGTTCTTTTTCTTCCTTTTCGCCGACCACGAGAATATATGGGCATTTACTCAAGGACGCGTCTTTGATACGTTCGGATAATCTTTCATCACGCGAGTCTATTTCAGCACGGATACCTTTTGAGAGTAATTCAGAATAGGTTTTTTTAGCGTATTCTATTTGTTCTGGTGTAACTGGCAGGATAATTGCCTGAGTTGGTGCTAACCAGGATGGAAAAGCGCCTGCATAATGCTCAATCAGGATAGCGAAGAATCGTTCTAATGAGCCCATTAAGGCACGATGGAGCATTATCGGTCTGTGTCTTGTGCCGTCCTTGGCAGAATAATAAAGGTCAAAACGTTCCGGGAGATTGAAGTCAACCTGAACTGTGAAACACTGCCAGGCGCGGCCAAGGCAATCGCGGATATCTATATCTGCCTTTGGTCCGTAGAAGACCGCTTCGCCTTGTGCTGTTTCATAAGGGATATTTAATGATTCAACTGCCTGACGAAGGGCATCGGTTGCCATATCCCAACGTTCTATTGTTCCGACATAATGCGCTGGTCTTGTGGAAAGCCGAATCTTAAAATCAGAAAAGCCAAAACTTCTGAAGATGTGAATGGCTAATTTAATAACGTCCATAATTTCCTTGTGTAGTTGGTCTATGCGGCAGAAGATATGTGCATCGTCCTGAGTGAATCCGCGGACGCGAAGAAGTCCCTGAATGACGCCGGAACGTTCATAGCGATAGACGGTTCCTAATTCTGCCCAGCGAAGAGGCAGGTCGCGATAACTTCTAACCCGGGTTTTATACACGAGGATATGGCCCGGGCAATTCATCGGCTTCAGGATATAGTTCTGTCCTTCAATATCCATCGGCGAGAACATATATTCTTTATAAAAATCCCAGTGACCTGATGTTTTCCAGAGGTTGATTTTTGCGATATGCGGTGAATAGATAAACTGATATCCGCTTTTGCGATGCTCTGATTTCCAGAAATCCTCAATGAGTTGTCTAATCGTTGCGCCTTTTGGATGCCAGTAGATAAGCCCAGGACCTGCTTCTTCCTGATGGATACTAAAGAGGTCAAGGTCTTCACCTAAAATTCTGTGGTCTCGTTTCTTGACCTCTTCGCGATGAGCGAGGAATGCGTCTAATTCTTCTTTGGTAAAAAATGCGGTGCCGTAAATTCGTTGGAGCATCTTGTTTTTCTCGCTACCGCGCCAGTAGGCACCTGTGGCCGAAAGGAGTTTATAGTGTTTTACTAGGCCGGTTCGTTCAATATGCGGGCCCCTGCACATATCTATAAAATCGCCGTGTTTATAAAAAGTAACTTTATCGTCAGGAAGTTCGCGAATTAGTTCTATCTTATATGGCTCATCTTTCATCACATCTTCCGCTTTTTGGTGTGAATATTCTGTTCGCTCAAAAGGAAGGTTTTCTTTGATAATCTCTGCCATTTTTTGTTCTATTTTAATAAGGTCATCCTGGAAGAAAGGTTTTTCAGTATCAAAATCGTAGTAAAAGCCGTCTTCAATGGCAGGACCGATGGCGAGTTTGCTTGCGGGGAAGAGTTGTTTTACGGCATCTGCCATTATGTGTGATGTAGAATGACGAAACGTTTCTAAATCAAGCATACCGATAAGAAGTTTCAGGTTATAGGTTTCAACTCTTTAAGTCAAGAAAAATCAAATAATCTCCGCAGAAATTAGGTTCGCTTTGTTTTAGTAATGAAGCCGGTTAAGACAAGAATAATAATAAATAAAAGTAGATACTGGAGAAACATGAGTATTGCTTCGTGTTTAGTGGTGTTTCTGAGCGCTATTGCTCCAAGCCCTAATGTAAAAGAGATAAAGTAAATAAATAAAACGGTCCAGGGGCGGGTCAAGAATCTGTTAATCCGATGGGAGAGATGGTCATGACCGGTGTAGGTAATAACTTCCGTGATGTTTTTGGTGAGACCTTTGAGATGTCTATAAATGACAATATAGATTAAGTCAAAGATAGGGACGCCGAGGATAATAACCGGGATAAAAGCGGCTTTGAGCGGATTGGTTGACCATCCGCCCATAATGCTTAATGTTGCTAAAGTAAAGCCGATAAAGAAAGAGCCGGCATCGCCCATAAAAATACTCGCGGGTTTATTCAGCCGAAAATTATGCGGTAAAAATCCTAAATTAGCGCCCATTAAAGCCGCGGCCAGAACGCCCCAGGCCCATTGTTTGGTCTGCAGGGCAATTACTACATAAGTGGCTGAGGCAATGATTGCTAAGCCAGAAGCAAGCCCGTCCATATTATCCATCGCATTAAATGCACTGATTACCCCAACTATCCAGAAGAGAGTAAATATAAAGTTGAGGATGTCAGGTAATGGGAAATTTAAGAGGATTCCGCCTTGGGAGAGAATAATCGTAGTTCCTAAAAGGATAATAAGTTTTAGAACAGCAGAAATACCTCTACTTGAAGATGCGGACTTGATATCATCGTATAAGCCGATAAGGAGGACAATAAAAGCGCCTCCTAAAACACCCAAAATTGTCCGGGTGTTTGTGATATCTACGTAAAGCCCGCTCAGGCGGTTGAGAAGCGGGGATAGGAGGACCGGGATTAAAAAGCCGATGTAAATACCGATGCCGCCCGAGCGGGGTGTAAGTTCAAGATGGGTCCTAAGGTGCCCTGGTTTATCTATTATTTTGAGGTGTTTAGTAAGAAAAGTGAGAATGAAGGTAATGAGCGCTGATGAGAAGAGTATAATAATGTAAGCAATTAACCAGTTAGTTCTCATTTAGTAAGACACCCGTCCCGCCGTACGTCGGGAAAACTCTTGTGGCCGTGATTAAATAAAAGGTCTATTATGGACATTTCCGGCATAAACGGCTCATAAAGTTGCTCATAGACCGGGTGCTGGAAGTCTTGATAAAACGATTTAATATTATATTGTTTTAATTTAGACAAGTCAAGATAATCCGGACCGTGTTTTCCGTGTAAGTAAGAATCAGAATCAAGTTTCCGGCAGATTTCAATAATCAGGTCAGTGGCTGATGATTCGTTTTTGTGGTAATTGAGGTTTAAGTCGCTTGCCTTTACAATCTTTATTTTTATATTCAGGCACTGAATAATGTAGTGAATTATTGCTTCATTTAATTCACAAAGATAAAGCCACTTCTTTTGATATATCTCTCTGAAGAAATCAATATATTTATTAAAATATGCGGCTTTTTGGTAATTTCTTTCAATGGTTTTGAGATGTTTCTCTGCCCAGTTGGTTGAATTATCTATCTCTGTTTCTCTGATGGACTGATAGAACCTGCCTTTTGTTTTAACCGGGACCGTAAGCCAGAGCCAGCCCTGTTGTGTCCTGATACGATTGCGGTTTATCCAGCCGAATGGACCGCGTTTGACGAACTGGACGATGTCAACAAGAACAAAAATATCCGAGAGTGCGACCTTATGAAAAAACCCGATATAAGGAAGATAATTTGGCTGATGACCACTAATAAGCATACTCTGCATTCCGCACTACCCGATGATGACAGTAATCGGGCTTGTCCAGGGCCCTTCCTGACGCGGTCTTCTAAAAAGGGGTAGATGTGTGTTTTTAATCGTAAATTGCCTTATAATCCCGTGCTTTCGGCTTATAATCCCGTGCCTACGGCTCATAATCCCGTGCCTACGAGTTATAATCTATAGAATATAAATTAGTGTCTTTACTTTATGGATACTAAACGAACGGTCTTTTAAGTTCCCTTTTATCCCTAATGAGGTAAGGACCTCTTCGGGTCGTGCTGTGCCTTGGTTGGTTATATTGATGGTCAGGAAAATAGAACCGTGCTTCAGTTCTATTTTACGGACATAATCTTTAAGATTGATTGTCCTGGTGTCTCTGCCCGGGATGTGCCTCTGGACAATCTGGCTGGGTGCTTTGAACCAGTTTTTTATCATATCTTCGGTAAATTGAAGTTCATCGGGCAGTGTAATTTTGTATTCCACACAGAAATCAGATGATGTGTCATGCTTGAGTGGCTCAATATTTGAAACGGTAATACCTCTGATTAGTTGTTGGTTGAGTTTATGGAGTATATCTTCGGGCTTGAGCCATTCAGAGAGTTGGATAGAGATTATTTCGTCATCAGAAGAGATTCCTAAAGAGAGCGCTGTCGGGAAAGAGATTTTCGGTCGCGGATTAAAGCCCTCTGAAAAGGCAAGCGGGATATCAGCACGACGCAAAGATTGTTCTATCAGATTGAGTAATTCCCTGTGTGATAAATATCTGGCTCTATCCTTTTTAGTAAAACGTACCAAGAAATGAAACTTTTTGGGCATTCGGCAGTTATTTAATATCCTTTATTTTTTCTTTTAATATTTCATTGGTTGTTTCAGCGGTTTTTATAATGTGCGGACTCAAAAAGACCAGTAGTTTCCTATTTACGGTTGCTTTACCTGTGTATCTGAAAAGAGGACTAATCAAAGGGATATTGCCTAATACAGGCACTTTTTCAACGGTATCAGTGGTTCTTTCGTCCAAAAGCCCTCCGATTATTGCGGTCTGACCGCTGTCTATAAGTAGCCGAGTAACAATGGTAGATTGGCGTGTCCGAGGTAGACGAATAGATTGACCACCTGTCTCATATGTTTCAAAGCCACCGATGTCACTACCTGAGAGGTCTTCCAGAGTAGGAATCAAGGTAATAATGAGACGGTTAGTTCCTTTAACAATATTAGGAGTAACCCATAATTGAAAACCGATGTTGACAGGAGAATTGCCTGCCTCGGCTAATTCATAAATAGGATTACCTGTGGGTGAAAAAGAAAGTTTTGTATGGGGATAACGAATCTGTTCTCCGACAAATACAGTCGCTTCTTCACCGTCTAAGGCAACTAAATTTGGCTCCTGGATAAATTTGCTTTTGGTATCGCTTTTAAGTAGCCGTAATATAACAGAAACATCATAACTATTCAAAAAGAATTGATTAAATGAGCTGTCCTGTCTGCGTCCAAAACCCAAAGGAAGTGTAGTTTTAATACTGGCAGGCTCAGGCCTGACAGTCATCACATCTGATTTGGGTTCTTTTGTCCCGCCCCAGGAATATTTAAGGCCATACTGAAGTAAATCTTCATTAGTAGTTGAGACAAATTTTAATCCAATTAGGACCTGTTCAATCGGCACATCTAAACGTTCTATTACCTTTTCCATTGCATCAAGAACAACCTTGGTATCCTGAACTATAATAGAATTGCTTTTCAGGTCATATTCCAAATTTCCGATAATAGTGTTTCCTTTTCTGGAGAGCATATTTTTGAGGATATTTAATAAAGTGAATTCTTTAACCATATCTGTTGTGGCTTTAACAGCACCTACAGCATAAGGTGTTTTAATATTCGCCTTAAACCAACCCGGGGGTCTTAAATATTTTAACTGAAAAACCCTTGTCTCTAATTGTTCTGCTAATGCTTCTGTCTTAATAATTCTGACGACATTATATTTTTCCTGAACGATGCTGAATCCTGCGGTTTTAATAATACTTTGTAAGGCATCAAGCCACGGCACATCTGTTAATCTTATTGTAACAGTTCCTTTTACATCTGCGGAGATAATCACACTAATACCGGCAAGTTTGGCAATATGACGGATGACTTCGTCTAAAGGCGAATCTTTGATGTCCATACTTATCGTAGGCGGTTTATTTACTCTGAATAAAGTAGGATTAATTTCCTCTAAAATGCAGGTGCCGGCCCGAACTGTTTCTTCTAAAGCCAGCTGCCAAGACAGGTTTCTCAAGGTTAATGTAACTTTATCTTCATTGGTTATTCTGAGGTCAATAATTATATTGACTTGAGCGATTTCGCTAATGATTTCCAGGGCATCTCTTAATGACTTATCCACCCATTCAACGGTGACAGTAGGAGATGAGGTATCTGAAGGAGCGGGTTTTTCTTCTCCTTGCAAACCCAGAACCGAGAAACAAATAACAATATTTAATAAAATGATTCCTTTCATAAATTTTCTCCTCTATTTAGTTATGATAATATCTTCTTTTTTATACTGGAATATGACACCGTTTTCAAGAATTTTCTTTATAATAAGATGTTCAGAAATAGAGTCGCCTTCTCTATAAGTATTATTGCCGATGATTACTACAGAATCCGGGACTTCAATAAAATAAGAAAGCGGGAGGGATAATTCTGAACCGAGAAAATGGATTACTAAAGGAAGAAGTTTAATTTCCTGTGATTTAAGATGATAGAGAATACCCTTAATAACGGGCAGGCTAGTAAAAAACTCTTCTATTATCTTGGCTCTGCGAGCAAATTCAGCAACCTCATCTACCAATTTTTTTATCTTGGGCTGATATTCGGTGTCTTTTACTTCTGGTCTATTGGCTAATTCAGAAATCCTGGACAATTTTTCAGGCATTTTTTTAAGGCTCATCAAATCCCTTGAATCAAAATCATTTTGAGATTCATTTCTGATGAACTGGGCTTGTGCGTAGATTTTCTCTGCTCCAGCAAAAAAACGTTCCGCTTCTTCACGAATTATCGCAATTTTTTCTTTTGCGGATATATTATACCCTTTATTTATTCTATCATAAATATCTAATATTTTTTGGTAAGGTGAAACCAAGGGTTTATCTCTTTTTTCTGGAAGTGTTGTTTCATAAATTTTCTTCATCAGGTTTAGTTGTTCTTCAGCCTCCTGAAGCATAGATAATATCTGTTTCTCCTCGGCTGAGAGTTTAGGTTCGGGTGTCTTAGAAACGAGGGGTTTTTGGGTCTCCTTTTTTATAGGTGTCATTTTCACTGTGAAGGGGTCAAGTCGTCCTTTTTGTTCAAAAACCCGTTTACTAGCGATTGGACTAACAGTTTCCTCTTTCGTAATCTTAATAATATTAATATCACCCATAATTTGTTTCAGAATAATTCCTTGTGGGCTTATAAAGTATTCTATCTCTTTTACTGTTGCCTTGAGGTCTAATATCAAAAGAGAACAAATAAATCCGCCTGTATTAATCCCCATAATTTCCTGAGATGATTTTTCTTTTATCATCAAGTGTGCGTCAGTAATGAAATTGGTTGGATTATAAGGATTGATAATACGTAATGGATAACTTTGATTGACAGCCCAGTTATTCTTAATCATCGCAATGCCTAACAACTGTTCGGAATATAAGTTTTCATCATGGATATCATAAGATTGCGGCTTTGGTGTTTGTTCGTTTTTTATTATGGATAATTTTATCCTGCCATCGTCTCTGTTACCTTTAAGAATTATTTCATCTTTATTTAGTAATGAAAGGCTCACATATAGTTTTTGAAGCAGAAGGTTGTCACTACTAAAATAAGTCTCTTCATTTAGTGCTAAATAAGTCAGAAAAGATGATTTAGTAATGGATATTGCTCGTGAGAATAAGAAAAACTTTTCTGATGTATTAGTAGAAGTAATAGTTTCTTCATAAAAAGCCGTATGCATTGTTCCGATTTTTTCTCCTTTTAATAAAATTGCGTACCAACTTTCGTCATTTATAACACGCGATTTTTCAGGAGTCGCCGGTTGCGTTGACTGGGCTAATAAATTTCCTGATGCAAGACACAATATGATGATTAAAACTCGTATCATTTTATTTTTTCTTAGTTTGTGGTTGAGTTTGAGGTTGCGTATAAACATAGGTTGTTAATGTTAAATCCATATTATAAGTAAGTAGTTGAGTATCTTTTTCGGCGCCTGATGTTGTTAATGGCTTGAGGGCAAATTTATTGACCTTGATAAACCTCTGGTAAGACTCCAGCAGATAAACGAAATAAATCGCGTGGAAAAAGTCGCCTTGAACTGATAGTTTATAAGAGATGTTTTCAAAGGGGGTTTTTGGGGGCGCGCCCGGCGGCCCTTTTTCTTTTGTCTGCTCATACGTGGCATTCATAAGTTGAACATCCGCCTCCAGACAGAATTTTGTCAGGGTATCAATAAAGTTTTCATAGGCGGCCTCTTCTTTGGTAGGTAAGAGTGTTTCAAATTCAGCACTTTCTTTTCTCAGTTTAATAAGTTTTTCCCCCAGTTCTCCCATTTTAACAAGTTTGTCTTCTGCATCTTTTGTTTTTTTCTCGGTGTCTGTAATCTGGTTCTTAAAACTAGAGGTCTTTTTATAGAAAATAAAGAATCCTACAACCACTAAAATAACCGCAAAACAAGCAGGGATAATAATCGTTAAAATTAGTTTTTGCTTTTCTGTTAATTTCATTTTTTCGGTTTTAATTCCCGTGATAATTCTATGTCAAACTTAACCACGAATCCCTCTTGATACTCCGGCTGAGGCATCACTTGAAACTGGGGGGGTTCGTTTAATCTATCAAAGGTTTCTTTCAAGCCGGGATGATTTTTGAGTTTTATCCTGAAACTGGTCATTTTCTCTGAAGAAGCACCTGCCGAAAAACAATTCATCTTAATGGAAGATTCTATCTGTGTTTTTGTAGCCCCGGCACGAGATGAGGAAGGTGCGGCACTTGATGCCTCTAAAGAAGTAATCCAGATATCTCTTGCGTTATATATAACATCCCAGATTTCATCTATCTTTTCCCACCAGAAAAAAGAGCGGGTATTTTTTACTTCTGTTGCGGCTTTATTCCACGAGTCCAATTTCTTTTCTTCTGCAAGCATTCGGTCATATGGCTCGGTTTGTTGAAGAAGATTACTTAATTGTTTTTTTATAGCGGCTAGTTTCTCCTGTAAGATGCTAATATCCCGATAGAGGAAGATATTCCATACGAGGAGAAGCATACATATTATTATAGCCGCGTTCATTGCCAGAAAACGTGGTAATGGAGTTCTTTCTTTGCGCTGCCTCTCCAGAGGAAGTAAATCAATCCGAATCATCTTTCTAATCCTTTTTTATTCTTGATGCCAAACCTGTAGCGATAACTAATTGTGAAGCCCTCTTTTTTAATTCTACAGGGTCAATTTCTTCGGAAATAACTTCAAGTCCTTCACAGGGGTC
>JAGUXD010000138.1 GCA_020062035.1 Candidatus Brocadiia bacterium
AATTTGAATAATGACGACCTCTGGGACGATGAGTTCTCCTTTAATAAGATTACTTCAACTCAATTTAGTTCTACGGGGTTAAAAACAATCAAGGCACAGGTGCGGGACCGCCAGGGCGGCTACGCAATTAGGTCTAAAGATATTATGGTCATTGATAATGGACCCTCATTAGCCAATACCGCTCATCCGATGTTTCGCAATACTACAAGCCATAGCGGTATATCTGCTTATGATGGACCAATTACTACCACTATCAAATGGTCGTTTGCAATAAGTGATACCACAGGTGCGGTGGCGGCATCACCAAGTATCGGAGCAGGCGGCACAATTTATATCGGCTCATTTAATAGTGTCCTGTATGCAATTGACCCTGTCAGCGGTAATGAAATCTGGAAAAGAAATTTAGCAGGTCCTGTATATTCATCAGTAGCGATAGCGGCTGATGGAACGCTCTATCTCGGCGCAGGGTCCTATCTTTATATAATAGACCCCTCAGATGGTTCTGACAAGTATCCGTCTTATAATACGGGCTCTTCAGTCCGTTCATCACCGGTTATAGATGCTGATGGCACTGTCTATATCGGCTCTCTTAATAATAAATTATATGCGGTGAACTACGACGGCAGTTTTAAGTGGTCTTTTAGCACACAGGGACAAATCTGGTCATCACCGGCAATCGGTCCTGACGGCACGCTCTATGTCGGCTCACTTGACAATAAACTCTATGCAATAAATCAAAACAGCACATTGAAGTGGAGTTATTTTACTGCAGGCGGTATCTATGGCTCACCTGTAGTTGGAGCGGATGGCGTTGTCTATGTCGGTTCATTTGATAACTATTTTTATGCGATAAACTCGGATGGCACTCTTAAATGGAAGTTCCTAACTGGCGGTCAAATCTGGTCATCGGCCGCACTAAAAGATGGCAAGGTATATTTCGGCTCTGATGACGGAAATTTATATTGCCTGGATGCTAATGGCACAAAGGTCTGGACTTATCCAGCGGGTAGCAGGATCCGTTCATCCCCTACTTTAGACAAGAACAACAAGGTCTATTTCGGTGCGGATAACGGTAAACTCTATGCACTAAACTCAAGTGGTCTGGAGCTAAATAGTGATTGGCCCATTGACTTATCCGGACCAAAGGAAATCCGCTCATCAGTCGCCATTGGGAATACTATCTCTCCCACTTTATATGTCGGCTCTAATGCAAGAGCGGTCTATGCGATTGGTGCTGATGTCCTTGACCCTGCGGAACTCTACATCCAGAAATCCGCCAACAAAACCACTGTCTCTATCGGTGATGTAATCACCTATAAAATTATTATCGCAAATAAGGGAGTAGACCCGACCACCTCAACTGCAACAACCATCATAGATGCAATACCAATGGGTTTTAAGTATCTCATCGGCTCAACTATTTTAGATGGAGTAAGACAACCAGATCCATCAGGTGAAAGTTCTTTAATATTTGATGTCGGGCATTTTACACCTGGCGAGTCTAAGACACTTTCTTATCAGTTAGTCGTAGGTAGCGGTGTCGGAGCAGGAAAATATGTCAACCGCGCTTATGCCCATTATTATTATGACTCGCCGGTGATTGAAGCAACCTCTCCTATTGCCCAATCTGAGGTCTGGGTCGTTCCTGAGCCACTCTTTGGCCTCGGCACGATTATCGGCAAGGTATTCTGGGATAAAAATGCTAACGGGATCCAGGATAAAGATGAACACCATTACGACGAAGCAGAAATCATTACCGAGGACGGCACAATTATAAGGACTGACTCAAACGGTAATTATCATATACCAAATGTCAAGCCCGGTAATCATATCCTGCATCTAAAAAATATCTCGAAAGATTGGCTCACGACTGATAACCCGCAAATAGTCCGTGTTACAGCAGGTATACTTGCAAAGGCAAACTTTGGCATAAAGCCACAGGATACACCGATGAACATCAGGGCATCACCTCTGCCATTTATTAAAGACCTGACTTTGGTCGCTTCTGGCGAAGGAACTCTCGGCTGGAATAAAAGTAGAGGAGAACCGTCGGCACTTCACTACTCCGGTGTCCGGCAAGGTGATTATTCAGATGGCAATTTCGCTTATTATATCAGTGGCACGATTGATAACAAATTCGTAATCACCTCATCACTTGACACTCAACGCAATCCCGCTAAAGCGGGACAAATTCCCTACCTTGACCCTGACAAATATTATCCGGAATACGGCGATAACTCTAAGGTAGAATTCGCTAACACCCAAACCCATAGCCCGCTTTATCTTAAAATAGATTCTTTACCAGACGCCAAACTCGGTAAATCAACCTTTTTGTGGGGGATTTATCAGACCGAAATAAATAATACCGAACTTGCCAATTATAATAGAACACTTGGTGGTGCGAAGATTACTATCTCTGAATTACCTCTATATAACAGGGGTCATCTAAAGGCCTCTACCTCGGCTGACCTATTCGTTGCCCAGAATAATCAAAAACCCGCCCATAACGAATTCCGTGCAACCGGCGGTTCTTTTTATTATCTCAAACATAAAGATATTATTGTCGGGTCAGAACGGATTACTGTTCAATCACGCGATAAGTTCACCGATCTTATTATCTCAACTTCGCAATTTATCAGGGATAAAGATTACTCAATAGATTATTCTCACGGTAGAATTATCCTGCAAAAACCACTATCTCTTGTAGAAACTACGGATACGATTACATCAAATGACATTCCCAGTGGTAATTCGGTTTATTTAGTGGTTGATTACGAATACGCAATCAACAACCTTGAGATTCAAGAAGGAACTTACGGCGTCAGGGTATCCGGACAAGTACAGGACAACCGAAATAATAAACTCCAATTAGCCCTGACATATATCCGCGAGAATAAGGAAAGAGATTATGAACTCAAAGGTGTAGATGTAGAGCATATTGTTACAACCAAATTCATCCCGCTAAAATGGACTGTTTCAGGTGAACATTCCCAATCGGTCTCCCGTGGTCCGGATGGTTTTATTTCTTCTGATGGTGGATTAGGTTTTAATAATATCACCAGTTTTATTAATACAGAAGGTGTGGCATATAAAGTTAAATTAGGTATTAGCGGGATTGATAAACTTGACCCCTGCCAATCACCGCCATCGTTTGAGTCATATTATCAGCAAGTTGACCCAGGATTTACTTCATCTACTTCTTATAATTACCAGGGCTCTTTACGCTATGGCTATCTGATGAGTTTTCCAACCTGGACCGCAACACATTGTAACAGTGGTCCTGATTGGAAACATTCAACACTCAGAATAAATATTCGCTATGATGCCAAGGAATTATTGAGGTCTCCAAATATTATCTCTAAAGCCCAGATTGGTGCTGATAAAACAGAGACCACTACCATCCAGGGTATCTATCAGAAAGAAAAATGGACTATCACTAATGAGTTCCTTTATCAAGAAGCAACCAGACCTTTTCCTAATATTACAGCGAATGCTAACGAAGACATATTTTTAGGCTCGGCTAAAATAAACTACGTTCTTAGCGAACAAAACAAGGTCTACTTTATCCAGCAAGCCACCTTAAAAGGAGAGCCAAACAACCAAACAACATTGGGAATAATGTTTGGTTTAAGCAAAAATATCTATCTCTCTCTTCAGGGCACGAGTGGCTCACGCGGTGATGCCTTCTCGCTCGGGATGAATAATAAAATATCAGACAGGACCGAAACATCCTCTAATCTCAGTATCCACACGAACGGCTCCGTAAGAAGTGTCCAAACTGCCCAAGGTGTTTCTCATCAACTTACTGACTCTACCAAACTTTATGCCCAGAATGAACAAGAGAACTCAAAAGGTCTATCACAGAATAATACCATCCTCGGTCAAGACACCAATCTCTCTAATAAATGGTTTTTCTCTATCAATGCCCAGCAAGGGATTATTCACAAAGTGATTACTGATAGTCAGACCGCCGAAACAACAAGACAATCTGTTTCTGGCAGGATAAAATACGATGTCAGAACTAAACTTGTATTGGATAGTAAACTTGAAACGAGTTTTGAGTCCGCCAGAAAAAACCAATCCAATGATAGACACCAATATCTTACTGCTAATACTATCCGTTATCAACTTACTCAAGACACCACGTTTTCCGGCCGTCTAAATTATTTTATCACAGAGAACGAAGATACTAATACAAAAGAAGCGAGTTTTTCTGAGTATGGATTAGGATTTGCCCTCAGACCGGTAAAATGGGACAGATGGCATCTGCTCGCCAAATACACCAATCTAAAAGACATTTATCCACAAAGCCAATCCGCATCCTCCATATCGGTAACAAAAGACATCTCAAATATCTATGCATTGGAAACTGCCTATGACATTTCCAAATATCTTCAGGTCGTAGAAAAATACGGCCATAAAAACCAGACCGAAAAGACATCAAGCCATCCTGAAACAGAAAACAATCTCTACCTGTGGATTAACAGAATCAACTATAATGTCATCAGGCAATATTATGCAGGAGTGGAATATCGCATCTTAAAACAGGTATTAGGTGAAGATAAAAACACGGGCTTTCTTATTGAACTCTCACACAAAACAACTGAAAACATCCATTTATCAGTGGGCTATAATTTTACGGATTTCTCGGATGATTTAAAGAATAATTCTTACTCTTGCCGTGGCTTCTTTATTCGCATCAATACTGTTTTTAGTTACTAACCGAGTAATTATTTAGCCGTCTAAAATCCCCCTTAAAAAAGGGGGATTTAGGGGGTAGTGGCAGTGAGGTAGTCCCGCCTCGACGGGACGGGGCGAAACCTCCAGTCAGGGTAATTTTGTGAATATTGTGAGTGCGGAATATGGGTTTATGTTGCGCTAATACCCGGCTATTATGCAATAAAGGTTTATGCCTATGGCAGCGTATATTTTTCTACAACAACTCCGGATAGTTTAATTAGGGCTTACTGAAAAATAGAGAGTATGTCTTAAAATCCTTGTAATATCAAGAGGAAATGGTATGATGTAGTCATTTTGTAA
>JAGUXD010000208.1 GCA_020062035.1 Candidatus Brocadiia bacterium
AGCGCACCTCTTAATATTCATTGCAGTCACGATGATAGTATGGGCGGCAGAGATACTGGCTGGATTCAACTTTACTCTGAAAACGTTCAAGAAGCATACGATAATCTTATCCAAGCAATTCGTATCGGTGAAGATAAATCTGTAATGTTACCAGTAATGGTTTGTATGGATGGATTTATTATCAGTCATTCTGTTGAACGTGTGGATTTATTAGATGATTCTGTTGTTCAGAACTTTGTCCGCGAATATAAACGAGAACATTCGCTCTTAGATGTGGATAATCCGATAACAATGGGTGCTTGTGCCCTACCAGATTATTATACTGAACATAAAAGACAACACTCTGATGCCTTGTTAAATAGTAAAAGCAAGATATTAGAGATAGCAGAAGAATTCTCCAAAATCTCTGGTAGACGCTACGGGTTATTTGAAACATATCATCTTGATGATGCTGAATATGCTGTAGTAATCATTAATTCTGCGGCTGGTGTTGCTAAAATGGTAGTAAATGAACTACGTGAAAAAGGAATGAAAGCGGGTGTCTTGAAGCCTCGGGTTTACAGACCATTCCCAGCACAAGAAATTAGAGATGCCCTGAAAAACCTTAAGGCAATTGCGGTATTAGACCGGGTTGATGCCTTTGGAATCGGTAGTACTCCAACATTTACTGAAATCAAAGCCGCTCTTTATGGTATTACCAATCCACCGTTAATGATTAATTATGTCTATGGATTAGGCGGTAGAGATATCAGGTTAGAAGATATTCATAAGGTCTACCAGCGATTAGTAGATATTACCAAGTCATGCAAAATTGATAAAGTATTTGATTATTTAACGGTGAGAGAGTAAAGGAGTTTATTATGGCGTTAACTCTAAAAGAATTATCCAAGAAAGAAGAGTTATTTGTTTCAGGACATCGGCTCTGTGCCGGCTGTGGTGCGGCAACAACATTCCGCCAAATAATGTTAGGAATAGAAGACCCAGTGGTTATGTCCGTTGCAACTGGTTGTCTCTATGTGGCGACGGCTACTTATCCTTATACGGCATGGAAATGCAACTGGATTCACAGTGCTTTTGAGAACTCTGCGGCAACAATCTGTGGAGTAGAAGCCGCTTATCAATCTCTAAAACGACAAGGTAAGGTTAACAAGACCATTAAATTCATTGCGGTTGGAGGAGATGGCGGGACCTATGATATCGGCTTACAGGCGCTTTCAGGAGCACTGGAGCGTCGCCATCGTTTTCTCTATATCTGTTATAATAATGAGGCATATATGAATACAGGGATCCAGCGCTCTGGTGCAACACCTTTAGGTGCTTCTACTACAACCTCACCCGCGGGAGCAGCCAGTTTCGGTAAAAACGTCTTTCGTAAAGACCTGACCGCCATTGTCGCGGCACATAATATCCCCTATGTGGCTCAGACAACTCCTGCTCACTGGCGGGACTTGATAACAAAGATTCAGAAGGCTCTCGCAATTGATGGACCAAGTTTTATTAACATCCTCTCGCCCTGTCACCGTGGCTGGCGTAGCGAGATGAAGGACTCAATGAAGTTAGCCCGTCTTGCTCTTGATACCTGTTATTGGCCTCTCTATGAAATAGAAGATGGGAGATATCATCTTAATTATACCCCGAAGGAGAAAAAACCCCTTACCGAATGGCTCAAGCCACAGGGTAGATTTAAGCACCTTTTCAGTAAGCCGGAGTATCAAACCATTATTGATAAACTGCAATCAGAAGTAGATAACGAGTGGTATTCCTTACTAAAGAAATGTAGTAAAACAGATGTCTCACAATAGCGAATTCGCAATTGGAATTGATATAGGCGGGACCCATATATCTGGCGCAATCGTAAATCAAAAAGGGATTATCAAGCCCAAAAAGACGATTAGATTTATCAAGCCCCCTGATGGAAAACAAGGTCTTCGTCTAATCAAGCAACTAATTAAAGGTCTTGTTCGTCTATCCTCACGGAGTATAGGACAACTGAAATCTGTGGCTGGCATTGGTATCGCCTGCCCTGGTTCTGTTGATTTTGATAAAGGCATCGTTCTTGCTGACTCGCCCAATCTTGTCGGCTGGAAAGGAACTAATCTCAAAAAACCTTTAGAGGGGACTTTTAGGTTACCGGTCTTCATAGACAATGATGCTAATCTTGCGGCCTGGGGCGAGAAAACCTTCGGCGCCGGTAAAAACACCAAAAACCTTATCTGCCTAACACTCGGAACAGGAATTGGCGGAGGCATTATTATTAATAACGAAATCTACCGCGGTTCTCATTTCTATGCTGGAGAAATCGGACATATCAAGGTTTTACCAGATGGACCTCTATGCAGTTGCAGACAAAGAGGATGCCTGGAGTCATTAGCCAGTGCAAGTGCGATTATTCGTAATTATAAGTTCTTTACATCATCCCAGTGGGCGGGGATTAATTCGGCTAAAACTGTCTTTGATAAGGCACGACGGGGTGATAAAACCGCTAAAGAGATAATTAAGCGGGCAAATTATTATTTGGGTATCGCCATCGCTTCATTGATAAATATCTTTGACCCCCAGATGGTTATTCTTTGCGGAGGTCTGGCTCAATCAGGCAATATTCTTATCAAGAAGGTCAATCAGATAGTCCGGCAAAATATTATGCCCCATCATCTTAGAGAGCCGCATATCCTTTCAGGTAAATTAGGTCCTGATGCCGGGCTTTTAGGTGCATCCGCATTGGTCCTTAAAAATTATCAATAATTAGTTGACAGAACAGGAAATTAAATGTCTAATGACGAATAAGGAGGTCTATTATGCAAAAATGTTTTTATAATTCAGTCCTTCTCATCTTTCTTCTTTTATCCTTCATCTTTTTATCCGGCTGCGTCGGTAGAAAGGATGATTCAACAAGTGGTAGTAGCGCTGATTTAATTCCAGCCGCCCCTACAGAATTTACCCTTAGAGCCATATCTTCTTCAGCAATTGCTCTTTCATGGAACGATAATTCAACTACCGAAATCGGTTTTTACGTGGAACACAGAAATCCGCAGGCTACTTTCACCCGTCTCTCTACATTACCCGCAAATACAACCTCCTACACCCATACGGGCTTGACCGCTTATAGCACACATTATTACCGGTTACAGGCATGGAATTATGTCGGTCTGAGTAATTATTCTGATGTCGTATCTACGAGCACTTTAGCCCCGGGTATGACTCTGGATAATTGGTTTCTTATTACAACGACCCCTGCGCCCTCAGCACGTATCGGACATACCGCAGTGCAGGTAGATGGCATAGGGATGATTGTTTATGGCGGTGATTTCTTACAAGATGGCGCGGTTTATTCTCCTACTATTAACACCTGGATACAGCAAATTACTACTACAAACTCACCTTCTGCACGGGTCGGACACACCGCTATCTGGACAGGCACTGAAATGCTCGTCTGGGGCGGTGAATTACTGGTCCCTATTGCTATTGAATGGTCTGACCCGCCTACTAATAGTATTCCTTCTCTTTATAGGGTTACAACAATGGAAGGAGCCCGTTATAACCCCATCTCAAATACCTGGAAGGCAATCGCAACAACTATCTATACTCCAGAAGACCGTGTAAATCATACCGCTATCTGGACAGGTAATAGAATGATTATCTGGGGAGGTGAAAGAGTAAGGATGTCTGTTACAGGTAGTATGACAAGGACCAAACTTAATACTGGCGGCGTCTATGACCCGGATAGCGATTCCTGGGGTTATTTTCCTAATCTCAATAGCGGTTTTGGTGCTCCTTCTGCCAGAAGATACCATTCTTGTGTCTGGACAGGTGGGCAAATGCTCGTCTGGGCAGGTGATGGTGGCTCAAATACCGGTGGGATGTATTCTCCAACGACCGACCTCTGGATACTTGAACCGATAGCGACTCTGAAGGCCCCCTCTGCCCGTTATGCCCATAGCACCATCTGGACAGGCGATGGTAGTAAATCCTGGCGCAATAAAATGATTGTCTGGGGAGGCACTAACGGCGAGAGTTATTTTAATAACGGTGGAATTTATGACCCGGTCTCTAATACATGGACAGCACTACCTACTACTGGTGCACCTATAAGCAGGGTTTATCATTCAGTTGTCTGGACAGGGACAAAGATGATAGTTTGGGGTGGCGGTGCCGGCGTTGTGCAGGGCGCCTTTAATGATGGTGGGATTTATAACCCAGCCAGAAATATCTGGGAGCCACTAACCACAACTGACGCGCCCACGGCCCGCACCTACCATACTGCGGTCTGGGATAATATCAACAAAACAATGCTCATCTGGGGCGGATGGGATGCCCTGAACACATTTGCTGACGGTGGTGCTTATACCACGGATTAGGACAAGTAGAGAGTAGAAAGAAATCCCACTGGGACTACTCTCTACTCTTAAAATGAGGAGGTTCTTTATGCGAAAAATGGTTCTTGTCTTTTCTCTTATCTTTCTGCTCTCTACTTTCTACTCTCTACTCTTTTTAAGTTGTCTCAGAAAGGGCAAACACGATGATTCCGCCGGAAGTAGTGCTCCTGCGATTGCTACGCCTTCGGCTCTGACCGCTACTGCCGTGTCATCAACCCAGATTGACCTATTCTGGGTAGATAATTCTGTTAATGAGGATGGCTTCATCATAGAACGCGGCATCACTAATATCTCATTCAGCCAGATTGCTACAACCACTGCAAATACAACTTTTTATTCTGATACCCTGCTACTTTCTCCTACCACAACATATTACTACCGGATTAGAGCATATAGCGCTTCTACTAATAGTGTTTATTCCAATGAGACGCAAGCGACTACACTACAAACACCACCAGATGCCCCTACCTCTCTTGTGGTTACTACAGTATCAGCCAGCCAGATAGATTTATCCTGGACATATACCGGGACCGGTCAGAGCGGCTTCCGTCTTGAGCGAAAGATATTCACTACTCAATTCTCGCTACTCACGACTCTGCCGGCTGATGCGACTTCTTACTCTAACACAGGGTTATCTCCTGTTACTACATATTACTACCGTATCTGCGCCTATCGCGATTCTACTAATAGTGCCTATTCCAATCCTGCAAACGCCACGACTCTACCACTTGCGCCTGACCCGCCTTCATCCCTCATCGCTACTGCGATATCACCAACCCAGATAAACCTGACCTGGGTAGATAATTCTATTAATGAGGATGGCTTCATCATAGAACGCGGCATCACTAACACCTCATTCTCGCAGATTGACACGGTAAGTGCTAACATAATATCCTACTCAAATACAGGTCTTAGTTCTTCCACAACTTATTATTACAGGGTCAGCGCTTATAATACAGGTGGTAATAGTAATTATTCTAATACTGCCGAGGCGACTACTTGGGTAACAGTACCAGAGCCACCCTCATCGCTTACGGTTTCCGCAACATCTTTCTCTCAGATAAATTTATTCTGGACAGATAATTCCAATAACGAGAGCGGGTTTAAGATAGAGCGCAGAACCGGGCTTGCCGGCTCATATGCCCAGATTATTACCGTTGGTTCTGGTGTTACTTCTTATGCGAATACAAGTCTGAGCGAGGGAACCGCTTACTATTACCGCGTCAGGGCATATAATCTCACCGGCGATTCCGGCTACTCCAATGAATCAGGTACTACCACCTTCCTTAGGTCGCCTTATTCTCTGAATCTTACCATTGTTTCTTCATCCCAGATTAACCTACAATGGACAGATAACTCTGGTAATGAAACCGGCTTTGAGATAGAACGTGGTCCCACTAATACTTCATTCGGCTTACTTACGACAGTCAGTGCTAATGTTATTTCATATGAGGATAAAACAGCAACGACAACACAGACGTATTATTACCGTGTCAGGGCATATAATGCCGACTGTAATTCTGCTTACTCTAATGAGGCATCTGTTGTCATACAACTTAATGCCCCCAGCGCCCTGTCCCTTACGGTTGTTTCTTCCTCCCAGATTAACCTGTTATGGACCGACAACTCCAATAATGAATTGGGCTTCATCATAGAACGCCGTCTGACTAATACTTCATTCACGCAGATTGATACAGTTGGTGCTAATATCACATCTTATAGCAGTTCTGGTCTGACAGATGGAACGCGATATTATTACCGTGTGAAGGGATGGAATGACATCACTTTCAGCAATTACTCTGATGAATCCGATGCAACCACTGCTCTTGCTCCACCAACAAACCTGAGAGCAACAGCGGTTTCTAATTCACAGATTGACCTATCCTGGACTGATAACTCTGCTGCAGAAACCGGATTTAAGATAGAGTGTAAGGAAGGTATTAGTGGAATTTATAGCCAGATTGATACAGTATCTGGCGGTGTAACTTCTTACTCTAACACACCATTATCCCCTACTACGACATATTATTACCGGATAAGGGCGTATAATGCAGAGGGTAATAGTGCTTATTCCAATGAGGCAAGTATGCTTACTTGTTGGGGAACAATTACAACGACAGACGCAGCGGTTTCAAGGTCAAATCACACAGCATTGTGGGCGCCGAGGGGGATGTTCATCTGGGGCGGATGGGACGGACAAAATACCTTAAATACAGGTGGCATCTATAGCCCGACTGTTAATACCTGGCTACCTATTACAACTACCAGTGCGCCGGCAAGCAGAACCGCTCA
>JAGUXD010000113.1 GCA_020062035.1 Candidatus Brocadiia bacterium
TAGATTAAGCGGTAGATTAAGCAGTAGTAAAGGCGTATGGGATAGTATTCCCCCCTATCACCTTGAATTTCAATCTAACCCATTGTCAGTCAGTGGGTTGTATCACTTTTGGGGTATTAAAAACCTTGCATATATGCAACCTTCTTTATGAATAATGCAGGTTAGAGGAGTGTGGTGCCGATTTGATTGATTTTGCCTTCCCCATATCCTCAGGTTGAAGTTGAAGCCCGGACCAGAGCCACTTGACACTAAGCCCTGGCTGGAGAGAGTCATCACACCAGAGAGCAAGGCAAAAGCAAACCCCAGGGCTATATTCAGCCAGGAAGAGATTCTTCTTACTGGAATCAGAGAGATTACGATTAAGGTCTTTGATGAGATTTGTAAATGAGGAGCAATGGACCAAAAGAATTATTTTTCAGTAGTTACCTCTAAAGGCGAGGGTGGGATTGGTGTGATTGAACTAATCGGTAAAGACGTCCTGAGTATCATCGGCAGGATATTTAAGCCGATTAGGAAGATAGACAAAATCCGCTCGGCTGGGACTTCGTTGCGACTCTGTCCTGCTAAACTTTACCTGGGTAATATCTTCCATAATTCTCAAATAATAGACGAGGTGATTATTCATTATATCCCTGCTAAAAGGTCATTTACAGGATTGGATACAATAGAAATAAATGCCCACGCCGGGGTGATGTCCTGTCGTTTGATTGGTAATCTTCTTAAACAACATCAGGTGAGGGAAATCTGCCAGAAAGAAGTTCTAAAACTATCTCTGAGAAATGGGAGATTGGACCGGTTTCAAGGAGCGGCACTAATGCATCTTTTAAGGGCACAGACATCATTATCCGCACAGGTTTTATTAGACCAGTATAAAGGTGCCTTGTCTAAGGCACTTAAAGATAGACGCAATTTATTACGGGTAAAAAAAACCTTGCCATACGGCGAGGCATTGGTCAAGCCAAGAAGAATCCTGATTGTCGGCAAACCGAATGTTGGTAAATCCACGCTCTTTAATGCCTTACTTGGAAAAGAGCGGGCAATTACCCATCATCTGCCTGGCACAACCAGAGATACTATTGAGGAAGTCATCTCAATTAAGGGCTTCCCATTTATTTTAGTGGACTCAGCGGGACTGCGTTCAATCCCTGATAAGGAAAAAGACGAACTTCTTATAGAGAAGATGGGAATAAGCCATACAAGACGGCAAATCGATAGGTCAGATATTTTACTTTATGTAATAGAACCAGGCGAGATAAAACATTTGTCTTCTTTCACTAAAAATAAACCGGTTATTGTTGTTATAAACAAAATAGACCTCTATCAGAAATTCCAAATCCTCCCGAATGGTGATACCCAAGGAGAACTGCTTCTGGATATTTGTGTTTCTGCCCTGAAGAGAATCGGTATTTATAAATTAAAAGAAAGGATACTAAAGGTCTGCGGGCTGGATAAATTCAGGTATAAGTCAGCCAGGCCGATTATGTTTACCCTGCAATGAATAAATTTATTATCGTTATTTCTATTCTCTGTGTCTGTGTGGTTAATATATCTGCTAAAGATGGAGAATCTATCCGAAAGGTGTTGGAATTATCACATAAAGGAGAATATCTTCAAGCCGTAGAAATTTCCGAAAACATCCTGCAAGAAAACCACCATAATTTAGAGGCACGGTTTATTTTGAGTAATCTTTATCTGGAAATCGGCGAGTATAATAAGGCGGATGCTTTGTTAGAATATTTTTCTAAAGTAAATCCAGGACCATTGACACAGATTGATTTACTATATCTGACGCAGGGGTTATGGATTTATGCAAGGCGTCAGGGTAAAAAGGACCTTTTTCATAAGGTCGTCAGCGAATTTCTGCCGAGGATAGAAAAACTTGAGCCAAAAAATCCTTGGCTCTATGTTTTCTGGGGTAATTGTTATTTAGATAAATATGATATTCCATCAGCAGGGGGCTGTTTTAGAGACGCACTAAAAATAGACGGCTCGTTTCCGGAAGCACTTCTGGGACAGGCAAAAATTCATCTCATTTCAGAAACCCCCACTGATATATTAATAGCCATCTCCTTAATAAATCAAATACTGGAAACCACAACCGGAACTAATGCCTCGTCAATTTCTATTACCCCTGTTAAAGTAGAAGGATGGAACCTTTTAGCCAGCGCACAATTATCCAATGAGCATTTTGCTGATGCCTTGAATTCAATTAATAAAGTATTAGATATCAATCCGAATTCTATTACCTCTCGTGCTATGAAAGCAAGTATTTATTATCTTAGCAATAATATCACGGGATTTGAGAAGACCTGTCAGGAAATACTTTCTCTAAATAAAAGACCTGCTCGTTTTTATCTAATTATCGCAGACCATTTGGAAAGAAAATTACTCTATCAGGATGCAACGAGTTTTTATGAAAGGGCAGTTGAATTTGATAAGAACCTTTTGAGTGCTCAAATCGGACTCGGATTTAATTATCTTCATTTAGGACCAGAATTTGAAGAGAAAGGAAAAAAGATACTTAACGAAATGTTTGAGCGAGACCCTTTTAATATCAGGATTTATAATATGCTTAAGGTCCTTGATGCATTGGAAGAAGAATTTGTATCGGTCAAATCTAAGTATTTTGAGGTTAAACTACATAAAAATGAGCAATTTCTTTTAGAGCCCTATATTATAGAATTATTAGATAACGCTTATGAGAAGTTTGGCTCCCTTTATCACTATAAGCCGATTACACCGGTTCTGGTAGAGGCGTTTCCAAATTATAATGATTTTTCTGTGCGGACTATCGGCTTACCCGGATTCTTGGGTGGCGGTGCCAGAGGGGTTTGTTTTGCCAAGACCTTTTTAATCCTTTCACCTAAAGCACAGGAACAAATGGGGCAACGGTTTCACTGGGGCTCGGTATCTATCCATGAATTTATGCATATCATCACTTTGCAGTTAAGTAAGTTTCGCGTGCCGAGATGGTTCACTGAAGGCTGTTCGGTCTATAGCCAGAAATTATTTAATCCTGTCTGGGGAGCGGACATTGAAGATGAAATTGCCAAGGCCCTTTCTGAAAACAAACTTCAGAGATTCTCTGATTTTATCCGCCGTCCGCAGATTGACATACTGCACACTTATTATCTGAGTTCTCTTATTATTGAGTATATTCATAACAAATACGGGATGGATAAAATTATTGCAATGCTTAAAAGTTGGGGGGAATTCAAGAATACCGAGACCGTCTTCAGGGACTGTCTCGGTAAGACCATCGCTCAATTTGATGAGGAATTTTTTAATTACTTGACGCAGGATTTTATGAAAGATATCAACTACAAGGAATTTGAGCAAAACTTCCGGAAAGCAAGGGAGTTATTAAAGCGAAATAAAATCCCTGAAGCAATTGAAGAATTTATCAAAGCCAAACAATCTTTTGCAGGTTATACTAAAGCCGGTGATAATCCTTATTATTATTTGTCTTCTATTTATGAGGAACTCGGCGAGACCGATAAGATGTACAGTGAAATAGAGTCGCTGATAAAGATAAATGAAAAGGACTTTGCTAACCGCCTGAAACTTGCCAGACACTACCGTTCACAAAAACAATATAATAAATTGGTGGAATTATTAAAAGAGACCGTTTATCTGGAATCGGAAAGCATTCAGGTGCATAGTTATTTAGCAGAGGGATATTATAACCTTAAAAATTATAATTCTGCATTGCAGGAATATAATATCGCCATAGAATTAGTCCTTAAACTTCCAGCGAGTGAAAAGAAAAATATTGCGTTGTGCGATTTTTATTGCTCTATGACGCAAATTTATTTAGAATTGAATGACAGAAATAAAGCCGGAGAATTATTAGATAAAGCAAAACAATCTTATCCTGATTATAAAAGAATTAAGGAATTGATGGACAAATGAAATTTTTATCACTCGTGGTCGTTGTTTTATTCATCGGATGTGCTGAGCGTAGAATTATTATTAATTCAGAGCCACCTGCGGCTTCAGTCCGCCTTGACGGCAAAGAGAGAGGAATCACCCCGATTTCTGTGCCGTTTACTTTTTACGGCAAACGCGAGGTAATTCTGGAAAAGGATGGTTATGAGACATATAAAGCAATTATCCCTTTACCTACGCCTATTTTTCAGGTTTTCCCATTTGATGTTCTGATGCTTCTTGTGCCATATCCCTTTATTGACCAGCACCAATTCTATTTCATTCTGGAGAAGCAAAAAAAACCGGACATAAAGAAATCATTAGAAAGAATGGAACGACTCAAAGAATACTTGGAAGAAATATTAAGAAAAAGGAATAAAACTCTTTTAATACTGCAATAATGAGCGTCCCGATAAAACCCGCAATAGTTCCTAATTCGGCAAGAAGAACTCTTGATAAAGGAAAAGGTTGTCTTATCCCGCTTACCAACGGGATTGTTGGAAACAATCTTGGTCCCCAGCGAGGAACTTGTTTACAGTATTCTTGATATTCATCAGTATATTTCTCACGCATCCGATGTTCTTCATACCAAACAATCAATAAATGATGAAGTAAAAAAATAACTCCTGCAGAAATAGGCACATACCAGAACAACTTGAATATTACCGCAGCTCCTGCAAAGCCGACAATATTTCCCCAGTATAAAGGGTTTCTGGTAAATCTATAGGGTCCTGAGGTAGTAAGTTTTCTTTTTAAGGGGTCGTCTGGAGTGCCTTTCCATCCGATATAAAATGCGGCATATAACCTAATTATGGCGCCTGTCAGAATCAAAAGCCCGCCGATAAGCCAGGTTAACCAGTGATTTGTCTGGTGCCAACGGATAAATACCATTGGAACAAACACAGCAAGATAAACGAGCCAGCGATAGCGAAATATAAATCGCCCGGTAAAGTAAGTGGATTCCCTCATCATTCATTATTTTACCTCAAACTCTATTTGTTCTAATCCCATATTGCCAAAGGAATCAAAAGCTCGAATAGAAATCTGATGATATCCTTTAGCAAGACCTGATAGAATGAACTTAAACTCTTCTGAAAGAGAATCCAGCATCCCATCTGACGGGAACACAAGTTCCCATTTACCTCCATCAAGAGAATATTCTATTCTTCTGATGTGACTGAGAGCATCTTCTACTTTGCCTTGGCATTCTAAGATATTCTTATTTTCTTCAACTTTTACTTCTATTTTTGGCTTGGTATTATCTAAGATGATTGGGTCGGGTATTTTCTCATCTTTTTGCTCACTGCCTTGGGGATTTACCTTTTCATCAGTTACTTCCAGACGAACAAGATATCTGCCGTCCGCTAACGCAGAGGTATCCCAGTTATATTCGGTCTCGGTAATTAATCCCCCGGGTTTGTCCTGATTGAGAAGAATCCATGTTTGGCGTTCAATGGCGCGGTAGTAGATACGATATGATAAGGCATCTCCGTCCGGGTCTTTTGCCTGATAGGTGAGTTTTCTGGCTGTTAATCGCGGAGGAATACCTGTGGCAGGAAGTGGCGGAGGTAATGAAATCTTAAATTCAGTGATTTTGGGCTGCTGGTTATAAATCAAATAATTCTGGGTTATTTTCTGGATGATCACATTCGGGTCGGTCCAGGTCAATTTGAACCGTAAATATCTCGCCGCAGCACTCTTTGGTTTTACTATCTCTTCTGCCTTAAGCGTTATTTTTTCAGACCATTCTGACCAGGTCTCATCAGGTTTTAAGACATTACCGACTTGGGTTTGCAAGGCAATAGTTCCTTTACCATTGAAAGCAAAATTACCCCATCTGGCAAGGAATTTGGCATCAAAAACATCTGTAGTATAAGTTGCAGTTTTTGATAGGTCTTTTCGCACCAGATAAACTGCGGCATTTTTACCGGTGCCAATCGCTTCTAAATCTGTATCTTTCATTACTAAAGTCAGAACCTGACCAGCATCAAGATCATACGGAATAAAGAATTTACCATCCTGAGAGACCTGATAGACCCTGCCGCTATTATCTGTGCCGATAATTAAAGACCCTTCTGCGGTCATTTTCATTTCCGTTAGATAACAGTCATTAAGAGCAATGATTTCTCTGATTAAACCATTAGTGAGTTTGTACACCACGCAATAAACCGATGGCCTTGGTGTTTCAGGCGGTGGTGGGGCTGAGGGGGTTTTTGCTGGGGTAGGTTGGGACGGTGCTGATTCAGAAGGTTGCGGCTGAACTGGTTGTTGAGGAGGCGGTTTTTCTTTCTCTGAATCACTCGGCTCATCAACATCAGCTTCTTTTTCAAGTTTTATTCTTATTTTTATTTCTTGTCCTGATCTCTTTTCTTTCCCATCTTGAGAGCGCGGAGATTGCTCTGGTATTTGTTTGGGGGTTTGCTTGTCA
>JAGUXD010000078.1 GCA_020062035.1 Candidatus Brocadiia bacterium
ATTCATATTTATAAATAATAACAAATCAGAAATATTCTGTCAAAGAAAACTACAGATTATACCGAGAAATCTGTGGTTAAAGAATTAGTAATTAAATTATTGACTTGATTTTAGAGAATTCGTATAATTTATCTAAAACCCAGCACATAACGCCGCTTCAGCGGGGTGCTGGGTCGCCAGATAGGAGGAGTATTATATGGAAAAGAGTATCTTAATAATGGTTGTGGTTTATTTGACTATTATCGTTTCACAGATAACTTTTGCCGAAGAGCCACCGCTTTTCAAAATATCCGCCTCTACGGTTCAAGATGAGGTTATCATCGGTGACTGGATTGAACTTGACTTTGTAGTGACCAATCTGGTCAGTACTGACGTTAAAATAATAAAGCCCATTCTTGATATTGACTCGGTCTCGTTTGCCATAGAATACACCCCGATTTTATCCGGGGATGATAAACCGCTGACAAAGAAATTTGTCTATTCTGTCATCACGCCATCGGTCTTTGAGCATAAACGGGATAAATTAGAAACTGTTGCACTTGGTAAATACGGCACACCTGAGTCAGAGGTCAAGACCAGATTCAATATTCCTGCTGTGGCACTGGGCACATGGCAGATTACGGTCTATTACCAGGGCGGACGATATCCGGAACGGGCAGAACCAGTTACTGTCAGAGTAACCGCACCTGAGACCGAGACAGACAAATCTAGTAAGATTCTATCTGGCGACCTGACCGCAATTATAGAAACATCAATGGGCAATATGACCGTGCGGTTTTTCTTCAATGATGCGCCTAATACTGTAATGAACTTTATCGGGTTAGCCAAACAGGAATTTTATAATAACCTGAATTTTCATCGGATTATAAAAGGATTTATGATACAAGGCGGATGCCCTAAAGGCAATGGGACAGGGGGTCCGGGCTATTCCATCAAAGCGGAATTTAACAGCAATAAACATCTTAAGGGAACCCTTTCTATGGCACGAAGTCCTCAATCTATTGATAGCGCGGGCAGTCAATTCTTTATCTGCCATGTAGATGTTCCTAAATTAGATAATCAATATACCACCTTTGGACAACTTATTGAGGGGATGGATGTTTTAGAAGCCATTGCCAATGTTAAGACTGTTGTAAATCCACAATCTCAGGAACAACCTCCATCCAAACCAACTGATAATATAATCATCAAAAATATTTCTCTGGAATTCAAGGCGAATGAGCCAGCAAAGAAGGAAAAAGTAAAATGAGGGAGATAATAATATGGCTTAAGGCAATCAGGGCGCCGTTTTTTACTGCCACGATTATCCCGATTGTATTAGGCTCTGTCATCGCCTGGTCTGAGAGCGGCGGTTTTCACTGGCTCTATTTTGCACTCGCACTAATCGGCGGACTTTTAATCCACATCGGCGTTAATCTCTCAAATGATTATTATGACCATATCACACGCAACGACTGGAATAATAAAACACCTACCCCTTTTTCTGGTGGAAGCAGGGTGATTCAAGAAGGATTACTTAAGCCATATCAGGTCTTGATAGGAGCCATGCTCGGGTTCGCCTCCGGCTCTGCTATTGGTTTGTATTTTAATTATGTTTTAGCCGGGAATGTGATTTTTTATTTGGGAATCGCTGGAGTGTTTCTTGGTTTCTTTTACACCGCATTACCAATCAAAATCGGTTATAGAGGATATGGATTAGGTGAGTTGGCAACTGGATTAGGATTTGGTCCGATAATGGTTCTCGGTGCGTACTATGTTCAGACGCAACATCTTACAACTATTCCATTTCTGGTCTCTGTTCCAGTAGGGATTCTTATTGCTTTAGTGCTGTATATCAACGAATTCCCTGATTATGAGCCAGATAAATCTGTCAATAAAAGAACGCTTCCAGTGGTGCTCGGTAAAGAAAGTGCTTCTTATTTATATTATATTTTGTTGATTGGTGTTTATATTTATACAATAGTATTAGTTGTTCTGCAGGTAATTCCGGTATTTACTTTGATTACTTTATTTACACTGCCATTAGCCATTAAGGCGATAAGGGTTATATCAGTGCATAAAGACAAGGTTTATGAACTTATTCCGGCAAATGCGATGACGATTATGACTCATCTGACATTTGGTATTTGTCTTATTAGTGGATATATTATCAATAAATTAGTTTAGACCCACAGGGTCCCTGCAGGAAAGGAGATAAATATGGCACAAGGAGAGAAAAGAAGAGACAATAGAATACCAATAAAAGGCGGAGTGGTGCAATATAAAGAGGCGGGTGGCGGTCTTTTCGCAATCTTTAAGGGCTCTTCAGAACAATACCCGATTCTGAATATCAGTATGAAAGGGATTCGTTTTTTAACTGCTGATATCTTGTCTAAGAATGATAAACTTAGTTTTACTGTAGGTATTCCGATGTTAGGTGGCGAGCCGCTACGCGCTGATGGACGGGTTGCCTGGATTCAGCCCTCTGAGAGATATAATGCCAATATTGTTGGGGTCCAATTTACTGCAATGACCAGAGAATCAATCCAGCGACTAAAAAACTTGGTTGCTTTTCTTGGTAGTAAAGTCAGAGTGAAACATGTAATTAAAGTGCTATTTTCAGAGCATCAGCGGCAACAGCCGACACTCTGGCAGATTGCCCGTGATTATAATGTTACGGTAAATATCAAACAGGGCTCTATGAGTGATGTCGCAGCATGGCTTGTTATAGAAATAGAAGGAGAAAGAGAAGAAGTTAAAAAGGTATTAGAGTATCTTAAAGACGGCGGTGCAAAGATAGTTACGGTAACCAGCAGATAGATAGATTAGAATGAAGCAATTCGGCTTGCTCAAGAAGGAACGACTTGTTCTTAATAAAGATTTTGAAAGGGTCTATAAAGAAGGCGTTATCAAAAAGGCAGATAAGATACAAATTCGCTATCTATCTAATAATCTGGACTACTCTCGTTTAGGGATTGCGATTAGCGCGAATATTTTTCGCACTGCGGTGGGACGGAACCGTCTAAAACGGCTTATCCGTGAGGCATTTCGGCTCTCCAAACATCAATTACCCAGAGGAATAGATATTATCGTTTCACCAAGATTGTCTTATCGCCCTCAGGAAAATCAGGGGGTCAAACCGGAAAAACTATTTACTTTATCAGAAATCCAGACAGCGCTGTTGAATTTATTTAATAG
>JAGUXD010000166.1 GCA_020062035.1 Candidatus Brocadiia bacterium
AACAAAACCGCTGATATATTTATGAGGGGTAATATCAAAGGCAGGATTAGTTGCCTTGGTATTAAGAGGCGCAATTGGTCTGCCTTGAATATGTGTGATTTCTTCAGGATTGCGGAATTCTATTGTAATTTGTGAGCCGTTTCTTATCTTGTAATCAAAGGTAGATAAAGGTGCTGCAACATAAAACGGAATCTTATGTTCTCTGGCTAAAACGGCTAATGTATATGTGCCAATCTTGTTTGCAGTATCGCCATTTCTGGCAATGTGGTCAGCTCCGACAAGCACCAAATCTATCTGTTTTCGGCTCATCAGAAAACCTGCCATATTATCACAGATAAGGGTAACCGGGATTTTATTCATCTTTAGTTCCCAGACCGTTAAACGGCTTCCTTGTAAAAGTGGTCTTGTTTCAGTAGCAAATACAGAAAATTTCTTTCCCTGTTTTTTCGCCTGATAAATAATGGATAGAGCCGTGCCCCCTCCAGCAGTCGCCAGAGCACCGGCATTACAATGGGTGAGGATATTATAGTTATTCTTGATAAGTTTTGCACCGTTCAAGCCGATTTGAAGACAAATCTCACGGTCTTCCTGAAGAATCTTCATTGCTTCTTGAAATGACGCCTTGATAACACGGGACAAATTGAAGTCTCTTTGATAAGAACGAATGATTGCGTCAATACGGTTCAATGCCCATTGTAAATTAACTGCAGTAGGACGGGTTGAAAGAAGAGCATGAGATATTACAGAAAACTTTTTGTAGAAATTCGGATAATTGGTGGTTTTAAGATTTCTGATTCCGAGATACAGAGCGAATGCTGCGGCAACACCAATTGCAGGTGCCCCACGCAGGCGCATCTGCTTTATACTTTCTGCAACATCCTGCCAGGAACGGCATTTTAGATATTTAATCTGACGTGGCAGTTTGGTTTGGTCAATTAACTTGAGGTAGCCCTTTTCATTACCGAGCCAATCAATAGTTTGGATTTGCATAGGGTAAAGGCAGGCGATAAGCCGGGTTCTGTCCTTGCCCCGCCGGGGTGAAGTAACCATTTATCTTTATCCCCTGACGTTACGTCGGGGAACTCTAACGACCTACCTGGGACTTTGAGACCGGACCAGTCTCTCCGGCGATTGAAACCGGAAATACCCTGTTTGGTCTTTCTCCGGGTGAGGTTTTCCGTGCCCCCGACGTTGCCGTCGGGGCGGTGTGCTTTTACCACACCTTTTCACCATTGCCTGCCCTGACCCCGCCGAGGCGGAGTCTGGGAGTCGGCTGTATATTTTCTGTGGCACTATCTCGCTCCGACCCAGCCGAGGCGGGGTCGGAGGGCGGCTGTTAGCCGTCACCCTGTCCTCTGGAGCCCGGACTTTTCTCCCCCGACGTTACGTCGGGAGCGGTTACACACCTGCCTTTTTATTTGTCTTTCAGTTCGTCAATGTCCTCCTCTAAATTCATTGATTTATTGGCTAATTTATCTGCGACCTTATTATTTTTACGGATAATCAGATTAAACTTTATTCTGGGAAAATTCTTCATTAATTTCCTTGCTTCTATCGCCAATGGAATAAGGTTCTGACTTCTGATTCTATAATCGCCTTTAAGTTGATTGATAAGTAATTGGCTATCTGTATATAAGGTGATTTCTTTAAGAGAAATTTTAAGCCTCTTTTTATCTGATAGATACCTAAGTGCTCTAATCAAGGCAGTATATTCTGCGACATTATTAGTTGTCTCTCCCAGATACTCCCCTTTTTTAAGTAAGTCATTACCACGGTTATCCTTAATATAAATGCCCGCGGCCGAAGGACCGGGATTACCGCGTGACGCACCATCAACGTAAACTTCTATCATCCTGATTTCTATTATTCCATAATATAAGTTTTTGTCAACAATTAAACAATAGGAATAATATTAAAAAACTTGACATATTACGGTTATAATTGTCATTATAAACAATAAATAAAACTATAGAAAAGGAGTATAAAATGGCGATTAGAACAGCAATAAATGGATTTGGAAGAATCGGGCGAAATGTTTTCAAGGCATTGGTTAAAAGCCCTGAGTTTGAAGTGGTAATCATAAATGACTTATCGGATGTGAAGACATTGGCGCATCTTTTGAAGTATGATTCTATTTATAGAAGATTTGAGGGAACAGTCTCTGTCCAAGGTGGTGATTTTATTGTGAATGGCAGGAAAATTAAAGCCATTGCAGAGAAGGACATTACTAAACTTCCGTGGAATGAATATAATATTGACTGGGTAGTAGAATCAACAGGGGTTCATACCAAACGTTCAGCATTAGAAACGCATCTTAAATGCGGTGCGAAAAAGGTAGTTCTGACCGCACCGGCAAAAGACCCGGTGGATGCAGTTATTGTGATGGGTGTAAATGAAGGTATGCTGAAAAAGGAGCATAAGATTATTTCCAATGCTTCCTGCACTACTAATGCTTTAGCGCCATTAGTTAAAGTTCTGAACGACAATTTTGGGATTATCAGGGGCTTAATGACTACCATCCATGCATATACAAACGACCAATCCACATTGGATTTAATTCATAGCGACCTGCGAAGAGCCAGAGCAGCCGCACTGAATATTATTCCTACCTCCACGGGTGCGGCTAAAGCAATTGGTGAGGTTCTCCCTGAAGTTGCTGGTAAATTAAATGGTATTGCAGTGCGTGTTCCTGTGCCGACCGGCTCTTTAGTTGACCTCGTGGTTGACCTCAAGAAAGAAGTAACCATTGAAATAGTAAATAATACCTTTAAACTTGCGGCAAATGGTAAGATGAAAGGATACCTAGAATACACTGAAGAGCCAATAGTTTCCAGCGATATTATTGCTAATCCTGCTTCTTGCATATTTGATGCCTTAGCCACGATGGCGACTGATAAAATCCAGGTAAAGGTTTTTGGCTGGTATGATAATGAATGGGCATATTCACAACGAATTGCTGATATTATCAGATATGCTAACACCTTATGAGTGGATATGACGGATAGCGGTGTTTTTATTACCACATTTGCCACAGAGTCCATCTTTCGTTAACGAAAGTATCTTTACATTATATCCGTTTCGTTCTATCAATTTATTCCCGCATTGATAGCACATTGTATCCCTGCCTTCTTTAATACCTGCGACATTCCCGATATAGACGAAATAAAGATGCTTTCTGGCAATCTCGTATGCCTTGAGAAGCGTTTCTATCGGGGTTGGTGGGTTATTTAGTTTATATGCCGGAAAATAAGCAGATAAATGTAATGGCGTGTCTTTTCCTAGGTGAGTAGCAATCCATAAGGCAAGTTCCTCTATCTCTGTCTCGGTATCGTTTTCACCCGTAATTACCAAGTTGGTTATTTCTATGTGGCAGGTCTTTTTAGTGCATTTAGCGGCCTCAAGAACCGGCTCTAATCCTGCCTTGCATAACCTGCGATAAAAATCTGACCTGATACTCTTTACATCTATATTCATTGCCGAGATATATGGTAACAATTCTCCCAGTGGTTCCTTATTAATATGAGCATTTGTTACCAGAACATTTTTTATCCCGCTTTTTTGTGATAATCTCGCGGTCTCTAAAACATATTCATACCAGATAAGCGGTTCATTATAAGTATAGGCAATAAAACCCGAGTTATATTGATGGGCTAATTTTATCACTTCTTCTGGCTTTATTATTTCTGTAGGACTATCTGACTGGGAAATTGACCAGTTCTGACAGAATTGACAACTCAAGTTACATCCATTTGTACCGATTGACAATATTTGCTCTCCCGGATAGAAATGATATAGCGGTTTTTTCTCCATCGGGTCTAAATTTATTGACGCGACCTGTGCATAATTAAGAGAATAGAGAACTCCTTCTATATTTTTACGCTGTCTGCAGATACCGGTTTTACCATCTTGAATAATACAATTATGCGGGCAAAGATGACACTGGATTTTCTTATTACCTTCGGAAGTGTAGTATAATGCTTGATGCATAATTGAAACGGGGAACTAAAAACTAAAAATGTAAAACATATTTTGCGATTTTCGTTTTACGCTTTTAGTTTTTCTATATAATGTTGTGCCGAGACGGCCGCCCTTGCCCCATCTCCACAGGCAGTAATTACCTGTCTTAATGTGCCGGAACGGACATCACCTGCGGCAAAGACCCCATCCCGTGATGTTCTCATATTACTATCAGTTATAATATAACCCTCTTTATCTAACTCCACAAACTCTCTAAAGAGAACAGTATTCGGCTCAAAACCGACCAAGACAAATACCCCATCTACTTTATAATTCGTCTCTTTATTATCAACAAGGTTTCTGATTACCACATTTTCTATTCTATTCTTACCTTCTATCTTACTCACTGTGGAATTCCAGATGACCTCTATTTTAGGATTATTCCTGAGTTGTTTCTGTAAAATACCAGTAGCACGGAGTTTATCACGGCGATGGACCAGATATATCTTCCTGGCGAATTTAGTCAGAAATAGCGCCTCTTCTGTAGCCACATCGCCACCGCCGAGCACCACAACCTCTTTATCCTTAAAAAGCGGTCCATCGCAGGTCGCACAATAAGAAATGCCTCTGCCTAAAAATATATCCTCGCCCGGCACACCCAATTTACGATGGCTCGTCCCGGTGGTAATAATTACACTCAGGGCTTCGTATTCTCTGGAAGCGGTCTTAACACGAAATGTGGAGTTCAACTCTTTAATACTAAGCATTTCATCCTGAATTATCTCCAGACCGAATCTCGTTGCCTGTTTTACCGTCTGCTCCATCAATTCATAGCCCGAGATGCCTTCAGAAAAACCAGGATAATTCTCCACCTTTTCTGTGGTGATTACCAGTCCGCCCGGGGCAATCTTCTCAAGAAGCAGAGTTTTGAGCATTGCTCTTGTGGCGTAAATCCCCGCGGTTAAACCAGCCGGCCCTGCACCGATTATTACAATATCATATAACATCTAAACTAAAAACTAAAAGTGCAAAACGAAAATCGCAAAATATGTTTTGCATTTTTCGTTTTACGCTTTACGCTTATATAATGGCGACATCTCTCTAAGTCGATGAATTACCTTTACCGTTGTTTCTATTGTAAAATTTATCTCTTCTTTAGTTGTTTCTCTGCCCAAAGAGAATCTGATAGAACCGTGTGCGATTTCTACAGAAACTCCCATCGCTGATAAGACATGCGACGGCTCTAAACTCTCTGAAGTGCAGGCAGAGCCCGATGATACGCAAATTCCGTGACTATCTAAATTCAGCAAAATACTCTCCCCTTCTACATACTTGAACGCTACATTTAAGATATGAGGTAAACGATTTTGCGGGTGTCCATTTATCTTTACTTCATCTATTCTCTTTGTAAGTTCATTCTCAAGATAGTCCCGCAATCCTGCCATCCTCATATTTGTCTTATCCATATCTGCGTAAGATAGTTCCATTGCTTTGGCTAAACCAATAATACCGGCTGTATTCTCTGTCCCGGCTCGTCTGCGAAACTCGTGATGACCGCCATATTGAAGTTGCTGTATCTTTGTCCCCTTTCTGATATACAATACCCCAACGCCTTTAGGTCCGTAGAATTTATGGGCTGTGAGTGATAACAAGTTAATCATTGTGTTACCCAGATTAAACCGCACTTTACCGACGGACTGAACTGCATCAGTATGAAATATTATTCCACGCGCCGCACAAATCTCAGCAATCTCTTCTATGGGCTGAATTGTCCCGACCTCATTATTAGAATGCATAATAGACACAAAAATCGTTTCTTTACGCAATGCCTTTTCAAACTCCTTTACATCCACACAACCATTACTATCAACCGGCAGATAAGTAATATCAAAGCCCTGTTTTTTTAATTCATTACAAGGATTCAGAACAGCGTGATGTTCTATTTGAGAGGTGATAATATGATTACCTTTGTTGCGGTTAGCGAGAGCCGAGCCGAAAATCGCCAAGTTATCTGATTCTGTTCCGCCGCTTGCGAAGATAATCTCTTTTGTCTCAGCGCCGAGTAATTGCGCCACTTTTTCCCTCGCCTTCTCTATAGCAATCCTCACCTCTCTGCCACTCTGGTGCAAACTTGATGGATTTGCATAAGATGTATCCAGATATGGCTTCATTGCCTCAACCACTGATGGATGAACCCGTGTCGTGGCTGAATTATCTAAATATATTATCTTTTGCACAGGAGTATAATAAATAATCCTTGCTTGTTGTCAATCTCTAACGGTGTGAAAGCCGAGCGGAAAGTGATTGTGCCGCAATTACTATCGGCTCCCAGATATCACAAACAGGCGGAGAATAACAGAAATCAGATTTCTGTAGGTCCGTTATGGTCATCTTGTTCTGGATTGCTAATGAGAGCATATTCACCCGCAACTCAGCACCGGATTTACATAAGACCTGTCCGCCGATAATTCGTCTGGTTTCTTTATCGGCTATCAGTTTAATATGCACATCGCTTGCACCGGGGTAATAATGAGGTAATGAAGGGTATTTTATCAAAGAAGAAACAGAAGTAATACCGAGGTTTTTATTGTTAGCGATATAATCCTCAGTTAATCCAACACTTCCTATTTCCATATCAAATAATCTTAATATTGATGCATTAAAGATAAGTGGCGCGGTTTCTGATTTACCAGTTGCATTAGCGCCGGCAACCATACCCTGACGCGCCGCAATGGTTCCAAGCCCGCTTACCATCGCTTCAGCGGTTATTCCAGAAATACCCTCTGCACAATCGCCTGCCGCATAAACATCCGGCAGATTTGTTCTTAAATACTGGTCGGTCCTAATCCCGCCTGTTGTGCCTATCTGGACCCCAATCTCTCTTGCTAATTTTGTCTGTGGGTTAATACCGACTGTTACAATAACAATATCACCGACTACTTCAGATAAATCAGACACGGGCTTATCTTCTACTAATTTTATCCCTTCGTTAGAGAGACGTTGTTTGATAAAGCCGCTTATTTCTTTATCCAGCATCGGCCTTAGCAAATAACGTCGTGCAATAACCGCTGTCTCAAATCCAAGATGTTTAAGTGCCTCGGCAACCTCCAAACCGATAAAACTGGCGCCGATAATAGCCACAGAGCGGCCCCGCAAAGCCGTAGCCGTAATAACGGATTTAGCAAATTGAATAATCCTTTTGCCGTCATCAATCGTGCGTAACACAAAAACATTATCATTATCTATCCCCTTAATCCGCGGTTTTGAGGAGGTTGCCCCGGTCGCAAAAATCAGGGTATCATAAGATATTTTACCCGTCTCATCTGTTACCATATTGCGATAAGCCATCTCCCGGGCTTGATGGTTGATTTGAATAACCTCAGTCTGTAGTTTCTGGATGATTTTCTGAACCGCAAAAACCTTACTCGGAAAGACAATAAGGCCTTCTATGGGTTGAATCTCACCTTTGATGGCAAATGGCAAACCACAACGAGAGTAGGTTGAGTAATTATCCTTATCAATGACCGTGATTTCAGCCGAGCGGTCTGACTTACGCGCCGCGAATGCCGCCGAAGCACCAGCCGTTCCACCGCCGATAATTACTATCTTCCTCAGCATAAAATATACAGATAACCAAGTTCCATATAAAATCAATAAATATCCACTCTTTTCCGCTGAATATAACCCATATTCAGCCGATTAGCGTGATAATCGCATAGTGGAGCGTTTTACTTTCTCCATCTGACCACTAATTGCCTGGCGGCCTTGACTTCGTCAAGCCGTGCTACTGGTGTGGTCTGCGGCGCTGATTTGACCTTCTCTGGCTCTGTCTCTGCCTCTCTGGCTATTTCTTTCATGGCCTGAATGAATTCGTCAAGCGTCTCTTTGCTTTCGGTCTCGGTCGGTTCTATCATCAATGCCTCGGGGATAATCAGCGGGAAATACACGGTCGGCGGATGGAATCCGTAATCAAGTAATCGTTTGGCAATATCCAGTGTCCTGACACCATATTTCTTTGCCTGAATTGTTCCGTCCAGAACGCATTCGTGCATACAATGTCTGTCATAAGTCAGATGGTAATGGGATTTGAGTTGAGCCATAATATAATTGGCATTCAGGACCGCCATCTGACTTGCTAATTTCAATCCAACAGAGCCCATCATCCGAATATAGATATATGCCTTGATGAGAACCGAGATATTGCCATAAAAACCCTTGATTTGTCCGATGGAGCGAGGACGGTTATAATCAAGAATAAATTTGTCTTTAATCTTACTAATCACAGGCACAGGTAGGTATGACGCAAGTTTAGAGGATACGGCAACCGGACCAGCGCCTGGTCCTCCACCACCGTGCGGTGTGGAAAAGGTTTTATGAAGATTGAAATGTAAGACATCTACACCAACTGATGAAAGTTTGGTAATACCCATAATGGAGTTAAGATTGGCGCCATCCATATAGATAAAAGAACCGCTCTTTCGGACAATATCGCATATTTCTTTTATATGCTCATCAAATAAGCCTAA
>JAGUXD010000072.1 GCA_020062035.1 Candidatus Brocadiia bacterium
CAATTCATCTACTTTCAAATTAGAGGCATCTATAGTTCCATTGATATGCAGTCTTATTTTTATACCAGCGGTTTTTGCCATATTTATCATGGAACTAATATCCTTGTGAAGAAGAACCTCCCCTACATGAAACAGATACACCCATTCTATAGACATTATCTTGCATTCATTTATTATTTTCTCGTATAGAGTCAACCCCATAAAACCTTTCTTCCTTTTCATCATCCTATGTGGGCAGTGACTACAGGAGAGATTGCAAATATTCGTTGGTTCAATATAGATATGTAGAGGGAAATAATCGCAGATGGTATTCTTTGAGTAGTAAGCATTAAGCATCTTGCGGTATTTTGTCATATCCCTTCCTCTCAGGTTTTACTGCTACCACGCATATAATTGCACACTCAAGAGGGAAACGTTCACCAATTTTTGCTAAGGCATCTACGAAACGGCACCTCCATTTTTCTTCATGCCCATTACAAATTAACTGCATCTGTGCATTAGTAAATGGTTTCAGAACAATTCCAGTACGGTGAATAGGAACAAGTCCAGCGCCTTCAATATCTTTAATAAGCATCTTTATGTCGTACACTCTTTTATGCCCATATTTCTCTATCTGTTCTTTTGGTAGTTCATGTAAGTCTTGGATTAAACCCATATACTTTGCAAGTTGTCTATTGAAGGAATTAGCATTAGGAACTTGAATTATTATTCGACCATCGCTTTTAAGTAAACTTTTGGCGTTCTTTAAGACGGCCACTGGACTATCAACATGTTCAAGAAGCATCGTCATAAGGATAGTATCGAACTTCTCATCAATTTGAAAATCTTCTGCTTTTGCCACAAAGAATGAATGACGATTATCTAATGTGGTTTTCCGTGCTAATGCTATGTTTTCCTCTGAGGCGTCAAGTCCTACTACACGATCAAATCTCTCATATAACATTGGTGTAAACTGCCCACTGCCACATCCTAACTCTAAGACAGATTTCCCAACTGACAGTTCAATGGCCTCCAACATTTGTAACCTTCCTACTCGCTCATCAAATTCATTCGCCCTTGTTTCCATCTATCTCTTCTTTACTTATTGGAATCTTTTAATCGTTTCAATAATCCTTTTTACATCATTATCCGAAATTCCAGGATGCATTGGCAGGCTGAGAATCTTCTTGAATACCCTTTCAGCCACAGGCAAGGAAGGTTTATTACCATAACAGGGATACATATGTATCGGTTTATAATGCACTCCTGTCCAAATCCCATTCTTTTCTAAGTATGCACTTAAATCATTTCTGTCTACGCCACTGACTTTTATACAGTAAATATGCCATGATGATTTATAGTTGTTGGTATCTTCAGGCGGTGTCTCAATCCAATCAATATTTTTCAACCCTTCGTTATACATCTTCACAATCTCTCTTCTTCTTTTATTCATAGACTCCAACTTCTTCAGTTGCACAAGACCAATCGTTGCCTGGATATCATTCATATGGCACTTTAAGCCAATCTCATCAACCAAATACTCCCACCAGTACGACTTATCTACTTTGGTTCTATCCCAGGTCCCTCTATCTATGCCGAGCCATCTCATCCTTTTAGCCCGTTCATACATCTCTTTATTATTTAAGGTCAGTGCCCCACCGTCTCCCATAGCAAGATTCTTTACCGCATGGAAACTGAAGCAACCGATATCACTCAAGCTCCCACATTTTTTGCCCTTATATTCCGCACCGCAGGCATGGGCGGCGTCTTCAATTATGGCTATTTTATTACTTACTATTTTCTTCAGCGCATCCATATCACAGGGTCTTCCGCTATAATGAACTGGAATAATCGCCTTGGTTCTCAGGGTAATCTTTCTCTTAACATCCTCTAAATCTATGGCAAGGGTCTTTTCATCAACATCGGCAAATATCGGGGTTGCCAGATTATAGGCAACCACATGCGCGGTTGAGACAAAAGTCATAGTTGGAACAATCACCTCATCGCCGTGTCTTATCTCCAAAAGTTTAAGTGCCAGGTCAAGAGCGGCTGTGCAAGAGTTTACCCCGACCGCATATTTTACCCCGATGAACTCAGCGAATTTCTTCTCAAACTTCGCGGTCTTTGGACCTAAACCAATCCAGCCGGCCTCAAAAGGTTCCCTCAATGCCTCAAGTTCCTCTTTCCCAAAAAATGGTTTAAATAATTGAATCATTATTGTTTTACTCCTTGCTTATACATTTTGTCTCTTATCTGTTTAATCCTCTCGGTTATACAATGTGGTAAGACTGTTTTTGCAAAGTTCTTAATATAGTTCTTTATTCTATTTCTTAAAGACGCGATTGGAAATGCACAAAGGGTACAATCCTTGCATACTTGCAACTTATCTCTTCGGTTAGCGGCAAGAGTGTTTTTAATATGTTGATATTTTTCAGACCAATAAATTTCTTCTATTGTTTGGGTATTGATATTACCGATAATTGCTTCTTGAGTAGGCTTGACCATAAGGTGACAACAGGGTAACACTTGTCCATCATATGTAAAATTAAAATCGCCAGATTCCACTCTCCAGCAATTGTTGTCAATAGTCGATGACCTTTTTACACCCCTTAACTCTTTCTTTCCATCATAACTATGGCTGGGAACGAGTTCAATTCTGATATCACTACCAAAATTTCCCTTAAAGTTTTTCATTATTTCCTCGGTAGATATAGGATTAAAAGGCAAATCAGTATAATCTGATGGAATGACTGGTCGGATATAATAATCAATCGGGAATCTATTTGTTTTCTTATATATTTCAATAAAATTAATGATGTTGTTTCTCACCTTTTCCCAACTACTCTTTCTACGAATATATTCATAGGTTTCTTTTGTGCCTAATCCATCTATACTAAAAACAAGTTTATTTATTATAGGGGAGTTACAAAGAACCAGGGACTTCTCAGTAGTTAACAATGTTGTATTAGTAAATAACAATCTATCTTTTATGCGATTATGAATGTTATGTTTTTCTGTTAATTCTAAAATTTCTATAAACTTAGGATGCAATAAGGTTTCACCTGCTCCTACGAAAAAGATTTGTTTTACTTCATCAACTCGCGAGATTTGAAATAGCATTTTATCTAATAATTCTAAGTCCATAAATTTTATGGGTAGTGATTTGTCTATGGGGCACCAGATGCAATCCAAATTACATCCTCTTACTACCTCTATTTCAAAGATTGCTATTTTGAAATTCCGTATCATTTATTTGTTCATTTTATTTTCCATTTTACCAATGGAGTAAAAACACTTGTAACATCAGCTGTGGTCGGCAGGACAGGCGATTTAACCTGAAAAATATCTTGTTTACGTTCAACATAAGCAAAAGTAGCCGTTGAGTCAAAGATAGCTACACCAAAGGTATAAACGCCAGGGCTTAACTGGACTCTTTCAAACTCGGCTTCAAATGAACCTTCTCCTTCAATATGCTCTATCTCAATACCGTGATATTTTGTTCTTTCAGCACAACAGAGTAAACCATCACTCCGGGAAAACCCAATGCTAAAAATCGGATTTTGGACTCTTCTATAGGCCGAATAACTTACTCTCACCACCATCCTTTCAGTACCATAAAAACCATCTTTCTCTTTGCCCTGTTCATCAAAAAACTGAACATTAGTAATTTCTATTCCCTTTGAGGAAGAATCTGAACTCAACATAATATCCTTTGGAATGCCTTTTCTAACTTCTTCGCTGACATAATTTTGATATGCTTGAATAATTTTACTTGCCTCGCCTTGCTCTTTGATTTTTCCATAATTTAGAAAAATTGCTCTACTACAAATTGCATCAACTGAATACAAGTCATGAGAAACAAAAACCATTGTTATTCCCTTTTTGCGTAAATCACTTATTCTTTCCAAGCACCTCATACGAAAAGACATATCTCCAACTGCCAGAATCTCGTCTATTAAAAGAATATCCGGTTCGCAATGAACCGCTACGGCAAAGCCAAGCCGGACATACATCCCCGAACTATAATGCTTTACAGGTGAATCAAGAAAGTCACCGATGTCAGCAAACTCAATGATAGAATCAAACTTCTTGTCTATCTCCTTTTTGCTCATTCCGAGAACTGCACCATTGATATAGATATTCTCTCTGCCAGTAAGCATTGGATGAAAACCTGCTCCAATTTCTATAAGTGCTCCTACCTTACCTTTAATTTCTATACTGCCCCTATCCGGCATAAGAATCCCATTTAACATCTTGAGAATTGTGGTCTTGCCTGAACCGTTAGGACCGATAATCCCGAGCGTTTCTCCTCTTTTCAGTTCAAAAGAAACATCATCTACTGCCCAGAATTCTCCTTTACGCAGTTTGTCAGAATTAGATGGTAGTCCCAATGTGCCTTTGGCAATATCCTTAACACCGCAGTACATCATTTGCTTCAGTGAATGGCTGAATTTCTTGGAGACATTTTCTACTTTGATAACAACATTATTTGACATAGTTTCTTTCACCGCAGAGACGCAGAGTTGCGCAGAGAAATAAATATTTATTCTCCGCACGCTCCACGCTCTATATTCTTTCCGCTATTTTAGGTTGGGCAATATGAAAGACTTTCCAGCCCGCTAAAAATACCAAGATTGCTAAAATCGTTGACCATAAGAATTCCTCTGGATTTGAGATATAACCCTTAAAGACAATATCCCTTGAGGCGTTCATTAAATGTGATAAAGGATTCCACTGGCTTAAGTCCGCAAATAGCCCACTCTTTGGGATAGGATAGAAGACCGGACAAATAAACATCAATAATGAAGTTGCTAATACCACGGCATTGGGAATATCCCTCATTACCCCGCTTGCTAATGATAAGACAAAACCGAGTCCTAATGTAATTAGAAGAAGAGGTAAAAGAACCAGTGGAAGAAATATTGCCTGCCAATGAGGGACGGTCTTAAAGATAATAAATACCAGCACTAAAAGTCCGAGCCGAACCAGAAACTCTACGATTACCTGTCCCAGCGCTGCTATAAGCAGAGACACTTTGGGGAAGTTAATTTTGACTATCATACTACCGGCTTGAATAAGACAATTGCTGGTAGCCGACAGTCCTGCAGCAAAGATGCTCCAGATAGTAATACCGAAAAGTGCAAAGACCGGATATGGCACATCTAACGTACCGATGTTCAGGATTCCGCCTTTGTTCAAACAGACAAATACCGCAACCGCCACCAGTGGCAAGATTAACACCCAGAGAACACCTAAAACAGTCTGTTTGTATCGGGCACTAAAATCCCTCAAGAAAAGCCGCCAGGTGAGTTCACGGCTGGCGATAATTTCCTGGAACATATCCTTCCATATTCCCAGACCTATTTTGAGATGTTTATCCGGGACATAGACCTTTATTTTTTTCATCATTTATAATCAATAAGGTAGGCGGGTTCAGCAGATAATTCCAGCCGAACTAAATCGGCAAAATCCGCTCAATCTGCTTACAGGATTATTTTATCTTTGAAATCCCTAATCGTCAATATTTTCTGTCGGATTGTTTCTGTAATATACTGGAAGTAATATACATTATGAAGAGATAATAAAGAAAGACCGAGGATTTCTTCAGCAAGAAAGAGATGTCTTAAATATGCTCTGGAAAAGTTTCGGCAGGTGTAACATCGGCAATTACTATCCAGTGGCGATTCGTCTGTTTGATACTGCAGGTTTTTAATTCGCACCACGTCGTTAGATGTAAAGGCATAGCCATTACGGGCATTTCTGGTAGGCAGAACGCAATCAAATAAATCAATGCCCATATTTATTGCCTTTATTATATCTTCTGGTGTTCCAACCCCCATCAAATATCGCGGATATTTGTCAGGTAATATTTCTAATATGCTTTCTATGGCAGAGAACATAAGTTCTTGTCCTTCGCCGACGCTTAAACCACCGATGGCAAATCCTTCAAAGCCCATATCTAAAAGGGATTTCGCAGATAATTTTCTTAAATCATTAAACACACCGCCTTGAACGATGCCCCAGAGTAACTGGTTACTTCTCTTTTTTGCATTGATGCTTCTCTTTGCCCAGTTTAAACTGCGTAGAGTCGCTTCTTTGGTTATTTCATAAGAGGAAGGATATGGAACCGGTTGGTCAAGTTGAACGATGATATCCGCACCGAGTGATTCCTGGATCCCAATCACACGCTCTGGCGTAAAAAAGATAGTATTTCCGTTTAGCGGGTCCTTAAATTCTACGCCTTCATCGGAAACATCAGTTAATTCTGATAAAGAGAACACCTGAAATCCACCGCTGTCCATCAGAATCGGTCGGTGCCAATTCATAAACTTATGAAGTCCGCCTAATTTCTCTATTACCTTTTCACCGGGCTTTCTATGAAGATGATAAGCATTAGATATAAGAACAAAGACATTACATTCTTTCAGGTTATCTGGTGTAAGTGTCTTGACAGTGGCGTTGGTAGCAACCGGCATAAAACAGGGCGTGAGAAAGGTGCCGTGTGCTGTAGTAATCTCACAAACTCTGGCTTTAGTGCCTTTGTCCTGAGCAAGAATTCTAAATAAGTTCATTCTTCGGACTGTTCGCTAATATATTTTTACTATTTTAGATTCCGGATAATAATGCTCCAGAATTTGAAGAGGTCTAAAGTTTTGATGGGACATTCCGCGTGTGCCTTCCTGACACATTCCTACAGCATGTCCCCATCCACGACCGGTGAATTGAAAGACATTATCTCTTCGTGTTATTCTAAAGTTAGTACTTCTGAGTTTATTTGGCCCCAGTGCCAGACGAAATCTGTTTGCCTGCATAATTATATCAGAAGAACCAGATATTTTGAGTGTTATTTCAGTTCCATGACCACCTGGCCCGGTTGTCGTTATCAGAATGTCATCTATGGCTTGTATATTTTTCAGATTAAGCATTTTAATAATTTCTTCCTGAGAATACCCTGCCTGCCACTGGAAATATTTTGCCTGATTACAGAACCCGCAACTTATTCCTTTTAGAGACGGGATGGCATCTGGACCGCCAAAGACCATATTGATTGGTTCGGTATGCCCACCACAGGTGCTGTGGAAAATACAGTTAAAAATAGCGGAATCATAAACAATAATTATTCCGCGGGTCTTTTCAACTGCCTGTCTGGTCTTGGGCCCAGTGCATTCCTCACCACGATAGACCTGAGAGAAAACATCATCTGTTAAGTCGTAGTCAAAAATTCTGGTTTGATTGCCTGCCAGATTAGATTGCTTAATCCGATAAAAAGCGAAAGAGCGAGCCGTAATTGCCTGTGCTTCAAGCGATTCCTGAGGCCAGTTCTCATCCATTTCACTACTTACAACGCCAACAAGATAACTTTCCAAATCAATTATATTTACCAGTGATATTTTATTGTCAGGTAATCCTTTTATCCGCAGGTATCCCCGATAGTTTCTTTTGCCGACCTGAATTAATGAATTTTCCCCAGAAGGCACAATTATAATGTCGTCATTCCAGAGGCCAACTGGCTTGCCAATATTTATTTTTCCTCTACTATAAAACACCATCACTGGTTCTGTCATTGCACTCTGGTTTGATAATTGCGGGTGAGAAAGAAATTTATTATTCCGCTCGGACTGATAAGAGTATATTTTATAGGGAGAGTTGACTTTTATTAGAGCAGAATTCACATTATTATATTCTGTAAGAAGAACTTGCAAATAAGGAGGAGAAATTAATACTTTCCCCTTTGTTTCATAGCGGTAAAAAGGCGACACAGGGCCAGTAGCAACACAACCGCAGATAAAACTTACAGAGATAAGCAAGAGAATCCAGGTTTTATTTATAATGGTATCTTTCATGCTCACTAAAAATACAACCGCAATATTGTTGGCGGTAGAGATTATATTTTTTAGCCAACTCTTTTGTCTCGTTATATAATTCAGTTATAGGTTCATACTTAAAACTAATTCCGTAGTTTTGTGCAATATTTTCTCCGATATTTTTTATAAGTGTCCGGTTTTGTTGAGGACTGATAATAAGTGTTGAAGAAAAGGTAGAGAAATTATTTTGTCTGGCAAATTCGGCTGTTTTGCTAAGTCGTAGTTCATAACATTTCGGACATCTTTGAGAACTATTGGATAAACTTTCTACAGGGATATCTTTTGTAAGAGTTATTAGAAACTCTATCAAACCATAATCTCTCTCATAAACAACTTGTATTTTTTCTCTCTCGGATAATATTTCTACTGCCCGAAGCCGTTTCTGAAACTCTAAAGACGGATGAATATTAGGATTATAAAAATAACCGGTAATTTGGTAGCCATTCTGTCTAAACTTTTTCACCAAGCCGATTGCACATACTCCGCAACAAATATGAAGAAGAATATCCATTCCACACTCTCTAACGAACAAAATTTTTATTTATCCCTCAACTTTTATAAGTAAAAATCCGAAAGTAGTATTATCTTTATGCAAAGATTATTGTTTGTTTGTTCAATCATCTGTTTATTTGTAGTAGCAGTTCCTGTAGATGCGGACAATATTTCCTACATTATTTTTAATCAATTGGCACAAAAATATGACCTGAAATATGAGAGAGACACTCTTACTGGACGAGAGATATTTTCTGGTAATGGTTATCAAATAATCGCTTCCAGCGGGATGTCCACTATCCTCGTAAATAACAAATTAACAATTCTTGAAGAAACACTCAAACCTATAAACGGACAATTAGCCATTTCTAAAAAGGATTTTTCTAAAATAGATGCGATTCTCAGGGAGACGTATACTGAAAGGAGGATAACAAAGGCAAAAGGGCTTCTCAAAAAGGTTGTGATTGACCCCGGGCACGGCGGCGATTTCAGGGGGTGCAAAAGTAAAGACGGTTTATTGGAAAAAAATATCAATCTGGATATTGCTAAACGTTTGCGTAATCTTTTAGAAGAAAACGGCGTTCAGGTCGTTCTGACCAGAACTACTGATAGGTCTTTGTCTTCAAATCTTAACGAGGATTTATTACGCAGGGCAGAGATTGCTAATCGCGAGCAACCTGACCTCTTTATCTCGGTCCATTGTAATTGGTCTAACGATTCATCGGTCAGAGGATTTGAGATATATTATTCCCCTGAGAAAAATGGATTCCCTTCGCTTAATAATCGGGCTATTGGTGCAGAATCACCATCTGATAAACAAACCCAGAAGGCATTATCCCATGTTTTAAGAGATGAATATACAAAAAAGACTCTTGAAATATCTCAGATGATAAAAAAGCAGTTTAGAGAATTGCCGACTGATGACCGTGGCTTAAGAAAAGCGAATTTCAAGGTGCTGAAAAATACAGAGGTTCCTGCAATCCTTGTAGAGGTGGATTTCCTTTCTAACAAAAAGTCCTCTCAAAATCTTGCTAAGGATTCATACCGTCAGGAGATTGCAGAGAAGATAAAACAAACAGTTCTATCTTATTATCTGAATCCATCATATTAACCCGCATTATTCATACCCGCACTCGGCAAGAGATTTCACCACCACCAACCTTTGGGTCTATGGGGGATACCATACCTTCTCACTCACTTATTATATTGGAACCCTATTCTTTCAGCAACCTCGGATTGCGATAAACGGGCTTTTTTGCGAAAGGCGACCAAAATTTCACCCATTTCTTTAGTGAAATTGAACATATTTCCAGTC
>JAGUXD010000128.1 GCA_020062035.1 Candidatus Brocadiia bacterium
CGCTATGAATTTAATAATAAATACATAGACCAATTCGTTGCTAAAGGGTTTGAGATTGTTGGTATCTGTCCTGAGAAAGGTCTGGTTGAGATTATAGAACTCAAGGACCATCCCTGGTTTGTGGGTGTCCAATTCCATCCGGAGTTTAAGTCAAAACCGACTAAAGCACATCCGCTTTTTAGTGCCTTTATCAAATCAGCCATGGCGCTTCGGCGACATAAGGAGTGTTTCTATGACAGATGAGAAAATAGAGAAAAAAGTGGATGAGGAATGGAAGAAAAGAGCCACTGAGGAAAAGAAGATATTCAAGAAGACACTGAAGGATAAACAAATTCGGGCCGAGGAATTGCCTGAAATTAGTTTTAATAGTTATCTTGCTTCTCTTTCAACCCAGGCATTAATTGCCCTCGGCCAGATGGAGAACCCTGTTACTCAGCAAAAAGATATAGACCTCGTGCAAGGGAAATATATTATTGATTTATTAGTATTACTTAAAGAGAAGACCAAAGGGAATTTGACCAAACAGGAAGCAGAAACTTTTCAATCACTTCTCTCAAATCTTCAACTTCTTTATGTGAGAGTGAGCCGCAAGAGTTAAGAAAATCCAAGTGGGATAACCACAGATGAACCCAGCACCCCGATGTAACATCGGGGTGCTGGGTACTTCCCTATACCGTAAGAAATGCTTTCCAAATATCTGATTTCAGTTAGTATTATTGTATTCTGGGCAGTAATGACCTTTCTATTTGTCCAGAAAGAAATAGCTCAGGCACTACCCAAACTTGCCCAGCCATCTTATGAAGCATATCTCAAGAGACCTGACTACGAGAAAGAAGTCAAGATGGGTATCTATTTCAGGGAGCAGAAAATCGGAACAACCTCTACTACTATCAACCAATTAGAAAATAAGTTCATCCAGATTATCAATCAAACCCTGATTGACCTTCCGCATATCTTTGGAAGAATATTCGGTATGAAATTACCGGGAACGAACAATATGGCGATGCAGATTTCAGGCGAGACCATCATTGACCATAAATACCAACTGAAAACATTTAATCTGGCAGTAAAAAGTCCATTCTTACAGTATAATATTTCTGGAGAAGTAAAGGGTTCTAATCTGGAATTTACGATATTGGATGGACAAAAAAAGGTATCACAAAATCTGCGGTATAACCCCCATTCAACAATTTCAGATGGGCTTTCGCCTTTTGTTTCTATGCCTTATTTAACCGTAGGCAAAGAATGGACAATCCATTTTATTAGTCCCTTCAGTCCTTCTATCCAGACACTGAAAGCAAAGGTGGAAGGTTTCACCTCAATAGAATGGAACGGCAAAATACATAATGTTTATGAGGTGGTCTTAACCGACCCGAAAATGTCCATTTTAGCAAGTAAGAGCAAATATTCAACTTATACCGCTTATATTACTGAGGACGGCAAGATATTAAAACAGGAGATTCTTTTGCCGGGTTTCTATCTTATCAGAGAATGACGCGATGTTAGAATTAAAAGAAGTAACCAAGTATTACGGGAATAAATTAGCAGTGGAACGATTAACCTTGCACATACCTGATGGGACACTTTTTGCCTTTATCGGTCCTAATGGGGCCGGTAAAACAACTACTGTCAAGATGCTCGCAGGTCTCCTTAAACCATCATCAGGCGAAATTATTATTAACGGTAAAAATATCATTAACAACTCATTAGAGATAAAAAAGATAATCTCGTATATTCCTGACCAGCCGTTTCTATATGAGAAACTTTCAGGCAAAGAGTTTCTGAATTTCATCGGACAAATCTATCATCTGCCAGAAGAAACCCTTGAATCACAAATAGCCCGATATGTAGAACTCTTTCAGATGAGTGAATATATTCATCAACTTATTGAAAGTTATTCTCTGGGGATGAAGCAGAAATTGGTAATCGCATCCTCTTTATTACATCATCCGCGTTTACTTATCGTGGACGAACCCTTAGTTGGACTTGACCCAGCTAATGTCAGGATTGTAAAGCAATTATTTCGTCAATTAGTAAAAGAGGGCATAACTATTTTTATGTCCACTCATATTCTTTCTATTGCCGAGGAGATTGCGGATATGATTGGAGTTATTCATCAGGGGCGGCTTATTGCTCAGGGCAGTTTTTCTCAACTTAAATCACTCAAGAAAACATCTCCCTCAGGAGGAAACCTTGAAGATGTTTTCTTATTATTGTGTGAAGAATGCCAGACCTAATTGCACTTTATAAGTCCAAATTAAGGGGTTTTCTTAATCAGGCATCACAACAACTCTATGAAAATAAACTCAAGGTAACTGTAATCTCTATTTCTGCAATCGTTCTCTGGGCGGTTATTTTTATCTTCTTTTATCGCTCCCTGATTTTCTTGAGGACATTTGAAGAGATAGGCAATATTGTGGTAATCTATTTTCTGGGTCTATTTTTCTTCGCACTCGGAATAATGCTTGTAATCAGCAACGCAATTATCAATTATTCCTCTCTTTACCGCTCTTCGGAAAGTGCCTATCTATTCTCCTTACCGGTCCCAGCCGGAAAAATATTCATCTACAGAATTACCGAGTCGCTATTATTCTCATCATGGGCATTTTTATTCCTCGGCTCACCATTTCTGATTGCTCTCGGGATACACTATTCATCAGGATGGACATATTATCTCTATCTTGTTTTATTTTCTGCGGTGTTTATTATTTTACCCGCTTTAGTGGGCGGACTTATCAGTATTATTATCGCCCGCTTTTTACCACACAGGCAGAAAACTGTTTTGATTTTATCTATCGCGGTTATTTTCCTGATTGGAGTGTGCTTTGTTTCAGAGATAACGCGTTTAGAAGGCAGAACCATTACATTTATAATAAGTGGGATGAAGGATTTTTTAGAACGGCTCTCTTTTGCACAGAATCCGATTCTGCCGAGTCATTGGATTACCCGAGGCATCCTAAGCGCTACTTCTGATGCCTCTGAAAGTCCTTTCTTCTTTCTGCTTCTTCTATCCTGGGCACTATTTTTAGGACTACTCTCTTATCAAACCGCATCATTATTTTATTTAGATGGCTATTCATTAGTTGCCTCTTCTACCAGAAGCAAAAATTATCCGGCCGTGTCTTATTTTGACCGTGTATCATCTATTATATTACGGTTTCTCTCGCCTGCCTCACGGCTGATTGTGATTAAGGACATCAAGACATTATTTCGTGACCCGTCCCAATGGTCCCAGATGCTTATATTTTTCGGGCTACTAACAATCTATTTTATCAACATCAAGAATGTCCCTTACATAAATCTAAGAGAAGGAATGTGGCAGTATTTAGTTTCCTCATTGAATCTATTAGCCACAACACTGACATTAGCCACCTTCACGACCCGTTTTATCTATCCACAGATAAGTTTAGAAGGCAGGAAGTTCTGGATAATCGGGATGATGCCCATCAGGCGCAAAGAAATCTTTTACAGTAAATTCATCTTTGCGCTATCAGGAGCAATAATCATCACACTGCCACTGATTTTTATCTCATCATATCAAGTAGAAGTGCCTTCAGGGATGATGTTCCAGCAACTTTATTTTGGACTTATTATCTGTCTGGGTTTATCCTCTATTGCGGTTTCGGTGGGGGTGCTCTATCCGAATTTCAAGGAAGACAACCCTTCTAAAATCATCTCCGGCTTCGGCGGAACATTATGCCTTGTTTTGTCACTGCTTTATCTCCTGACGATTGTTGTAATAGGCAGTATCCCAGGTCATCTTTATTATGTGCTGGGCAGGATTAATAGCAACACATTCAGTATATTACAGATTATTTCAACTGTGCTCATATCTTTCGGAGCGGTCATCGTAACCATCATTTCCATAAGGTTTGGCCTAAAATCAATTGAGCGGATAGAAATATAGCCCGCATTATTCATAAATTTGGCTCTTCCGACAAAAGTGTGGGTGGCTATGGGGATATCCATTGGTTTTGGCACGGTATTTGCATATAGACAGAACGGAGGGCGAAAACGGCTTAACACAAGTCTATGCAATAAGATAAAACAATCGCCTCTCTTTCCTTTCCCGC
>JAGUXD010000070.1 GCA_020062035.1 Candidatus Brocadiia bacterium
AACGCAGTAGAAGTAAATTTACCCATTAAAAGCACAAGCAGAACAATATTTAAGATAGCGCTTAAAACAAAGCATACCCCGAAAATGATTGCTAACCAGAAACTGGTCGGTCTTTTAACTTTGGTCATTTGGCTTTCCATAATTTTCTCCTCTTCCCGCACATAATTTATGTGCGGGGCCGATACGATAAAAATATTAAAATATAATTATAGAATTATGTTTTATTTTTGTCAATAATTTTCCTTTACTCTTGAAATATTTTTAGATATAAATCAGTATAAAAGAAATAATAAATATGAGAAGCATAAAACTATTAATAATTTCAGTAAGCATCTTGCTTATCTTCCCTGTCATATTTTCATACCTGCCCGCTGTGGCTGAGCCAAAGACACCCAACCCCGTTAGAAGTGTTGGAACAAACATTGTTCTGGGAAATAACGTTCCTACTAACACTTCTAACTGGGTAAATCAGACCGAGACAATCACTATAGATGTAAAAGAATTCGTGCTAAAAAATGGAATGAAGGTATTGGTATTCGAAAGGTATAATTCTCCAACTGTCGCTGTTAATATCTATTTCCGTGTTGGCTCTGTTCACGAACCATTCTGCCAGACAGGCATCGCTCATCTTTTAGAGCATATGCTTTTTAAGGGTTCTCAAACTATCGGCACAACAAACTACTCTAAAGAAAGCGAACTAATGAAACGGCAGGACGAGATAATAGAACGGCTTGAGGTTTTAAGAACACTCAAGGCACTTCAAGATAAAGAAGGTAAAGATATACCCACTTTAGAAGACCAGGAAATAAAAATATTAGAAGATGAACTAAAATCCTTGAATGACTCGTATCAATCATATATCTCTCCTAAAGAATATACACAGATATACACAAAACACGGATCGAGAGAATTGAATGCCTCTACTTCCAAATACCATACTAATTATTATTGCCGACTGCCGGCGAATAAACTTGAACTCTGGGCATGGTTAGAGTCCGACCATTTTATTAATCCTGTCTTAAGGGGCTTTTATGAGGAACGGGATACGGTTCTGGAAGAAAGAAGACAACGTTCTGAGGATAATCCTAACGGCGTTCTCTGGGAAGAATTTGAGGCATTGATGTATAAAGCCCATCCTTATCGCAGACCGATTATCGGCTGGCGCTCTGATATAGAGAATCTGAAGAGAAAACAGGTAGAAGAATATTTCCGTAAATACTATGCGCCCAATAATGCTATCGCGGTCATTGTCGGCGCGGTTAAGTCAGAGGAAGTAATTAAATTGATGAAACGATATTTTGAGCCAATTCCAAAGGGCAGCCCAATTCCTCCTGTTATAACTACTGAACCAGAACAGTTCGGCGAGCGTCGGGTCATTGTTGAGTTTGATTCACAGCCCAAATTGGTTATCGGTTATAAAGGAACTACGATTGCTCATAAGGACGATTTTACCTTTGATATTATTAGCACAATTTTAAGCAAGGGCCGGCTTTCACGTCTATATAAAAAATTGGTCTTAGATAAAAAGATGTGCCTGGATATAGACGTATTCAATAGTGCGTATCAACAAATCGGTCATTTTGTGATTTATGCTGTTCCGCAATCCCCTTATTCGCCAGAAGATGTAGAAAAAGCCGTCTATGAAGAATTGGAGTTATTAAAAAAAGAGCCTGTAAGCGACCAAGAACTCCAACGGGCTAAAAATCAATTAGAAGTATCATTCCTGAGAGGGCTAAACTCTAATGACGGAATGGCTCGCCGACTGGGTTATAATGAGGTGCTTTCTTCCTGGCGTTACATCTTAGATTGGCTTCCTCAATGTAAGAAAGTTACCAAAGATGATATTATAAAAACCGCTAATGAATATTTTATGAGTAACAGACGAACCGTTGCGATATTAATTCCCAAGAAAAAATGAAAATCTGTGAAATCTGGCGCTTCGCTGTAATCCCGATATTCTCCGAAGGAGTCCGTATGATTCTTCGGAGTCCATCGGACATCGGGACAGGTCTATGTTGCATTTTCTTGCTCTTTGCAGGACAGGGCTGTACTCAACCGGATGACATAGATATCCCAAATCTCAAATTCCAAATTCCAAATCTCAAATTCCAAAGAGTAGCCCATCCGGATAAACTTACCTTTCCTCAATTAGAAGTCAAGATTCCTAAACCAGAGAGAATTGTGTTAAAAAACGGTTTGGTCGTATATTTATTAGAAGATTATGAACTACCCTTGATTACTATAAAGGTTCTGATAAAGACAGGTTGTCTCTATGATGAAAAAGACAAGTCAGGAACCGCAAATTTAGTAGCCCGTCTTTTACGCACAGGCGGAACCGAAAAATATCCCATAGAACTACTGGATGAGAAATTGGAGTTTATCGCCGCAGAGTTAAATACCTCCTGCAATTATGAAGAAATACAAATAACTTTTTCTTTTCTGAGTAGAGACCTTGAGATGTGTTTGGAGATACTTAAAGAAGTCCTTTTTGCCCCGCGTTTTCCAGATGATAAATTAGAAAAGGAGAAATCAAGGATACTTGAGGTAATTCGCAGGGAAAATGATAGCCCTGATGCGATTGCTGAACGCGAATTTAGAAAATTGGTCTATCCCTCACATCCATACGGTAAGTCGGTTTACGGAACGCAGGAATCCGTCCAACGTCTCAATGTTTCAGATATAAAACAATATCACCAAGATTATTTCAGTCCTTCTAACATCATAGTTGGAATCACAGGTAGATTTGATAAATCGCTTCCTGGGTTTATCAAAGAGTTATTTGAGCCGATATCTTCGCGTGATATAAAACACCCAGAATCCACTTCATTACAGCGCGATTATCCAAAATCCATCAATCTTATTCCCAAAGAAGTAAATCAAGCCGTTATCCGCCTGGGGCATTTAGGAATAGAACGGCTGAACCCCGATTTCTTCAATGTAATTATGATGAATGCAATATTAGGAGGCACATCTGTTTCACGGTTATACGACCAGATTCGGGAACAGCGCGGTTTGGCTTACGGTATATTTTCATATTTTGTGATGCCAAAAAATATCGGAATGTTTATAGTTGATACCTCTACTAAAAATGAATCAGTTCATCAGGTCGTTTCCCTAATCCTCTCTGAAATAAAAAGGATAAAAGAAGAGTTAGTAAAAGAGAGCGAGTTGGCAAACACCAAAGACGCTATCCTAAATGGGTTTGTATTCAGGTTTGAAAACCCGGTAACGATATTAGAACAATACATCTTTATAGAACATATTGGGCTACCGGAGGATTATTTAGAAACATATCGTGATAATATAATGAAGGTGAGTCGTGAAGACATTCGTCGTGTCGCCCAAAAATATCTACAAGAAGAGGACTATATTCTTTTAGTTGTGGGGGATAGCAAAAAGTTTGACAGACATCTTACAGATTTCGGCAGAGTGAACGAGATAAACCTAAATTACCAGTGATAGACCAAGTTGATTCGGAATCAGATAACCACTCGTTACGCTCGTGTCATGCCAGAGGCAGTCCCCTCTGGCAGACAACTATTTTCCTACCGTTCATCGACTGCACCGAATCGTCGTTCTCTTCGGCTAAACTCTTCTATTGCTGAGTGGAACTCCTCCACTGTAAAATCGGGCCAATAAACAGGTGTGATATAAAGTTCTGTATAGGCGGATTGATAAAGCAAGAAATTACTTAAGCGATATTCACCGCCAGTTCTAATTAACAGGTCAGGGTCTGGCATTTCCCTGTCATAGAAATATTCTCTGATACTATTCTCATTAATATCATCAATCTTTATTTTTCTATCAATTAGTGCCCGAGACACTTTTTTTACTGCATCAATAATCTCGGAACGAGCACCGTAATTCAAGGCAAGGCATAAAGTCAATCCGGTATTGGAAGCACTTTTAGTGGTCAATTTCTTAATTAACTCCTGTGTTTTGCGAGGGAATTTATCGGTTTGGCCAATTGTCGTGAATTTGATATTATTCTTCATTATTTCCGGCTCTTTTTTAATAAGATAACGGTTCAAGAGTTTTATTAAGAAGACAATCTCATATTTAGGACGTTTCCAGTTTTCGCTGGAAAATGCGTAAAGGGTAAGACGTTTCAGCCCGATTTTAGCCGATTTCCGGATAATCTTATCAACTACCTCGGCGCCGGCTTCGTGTCCTTTGACCCGTGATAATCCCCGACTCTTAGCCCACCGACCATTCCCATCCATTATTATCGCGATATGATTTGGTAAATCCATATTCTATGCTCTACGTTGTATTATCTGTTTTTCTTCTGCACCGACTGATACCATTTTTATGGGAACCTTCAAATTACTCTCTATAAAGCCCAAATATTTTTTGGTGTTATCAGGTAGGTCTTTATATTGTTTTATCTGTGAGATATCTTCTGACCAACCTGAAAGGGTTTGATAGACCGGCTCGCATTTTTCAAGAATAGAACAATCTATTGGAAAATCTTTAAGTAATCTGTTTTTATATCTATAAGCAGTGGCTATTTTTAGAAAGGCAAAATGGCTGAGAACATCTAATTTAGTAATTGCTAAATAATCAACTGCGTTTATTTCAATGGCGGTGCGTGTGGCGACCAAATCCAACCAACCACAGCGTCTTGGTCTTCCGGTTGTTGCGCCGAATTCACCCCCGAGTTTTCTTAATACCTCGCCCAAAATTCCTTTGCATTCTGTTGGAAAAGGTCCGCTGCCGACCCTTGTGGTGTATGCCTTTAGAACCCCGACCACTTCAAAGCGATTTTTCAGTAAAGGAATTCCCAATCCCGCTGGTAATCCGATTAAAGAAGAATTAGATGAGGTTACATAAGGATAAGTCCCGAAATCAATATCTAATAAAGTCCCCTGCGCGCCTTCTATTAGAATATCTTTATTCCTCCTGATTGCTTCCAGAATCAATTGCCTTGTATCTGCAACAAAGGGTTTTATTACATTAGCATAAGAAAGATATTTTTTATAGGTCTTATTAAGCGAAATGGGCTTAATTCCCAACGCACTGAATAGTTTGTTCTTGATAAACAAGTTCTCTTTAAGCCGTTGATAGAACCACTCCTTATTAAAAAGGTCAGATATGCGAAGTCCGGTTCTTGCATACTTATCAGAATAACAAGGACCAATCCCTAATCCGGTCGTTCCGATTTTATGTTCCCCTAAATGTTTCTCGGATAACTGGTCCATCACCTTATGATAAGGCATTACCAGATGTGCATGAGGATTTATATATATGTTTTTGTTAATCTTAATGCCACGTGATTTTAGTTCTTTTAATTCTCTGATGAATTGTGCCGGGTCAAGAACAACTCCATTGCTAATTACACATTTTACCTGTGGATGTAATATCCCTGAAGGAATCAGATGAAGCACAAACTTCTGATTATTTTTAATAA